>JBKQWF010000051.1:0-33794 GCA_052139695.1 Limisphaerales bacterium | reverse complement strand
GCCTGACGACCAGGCGGAGCCGCGGCTCAGCCAGGCAACGGCCGCGCGGCTCACCGAGGCTTTCGCGGGCTCAACGGCACGCGGTTTGGAACTGCTGGCGTCGGAGCTTTTGCATGAACCGTTGCCGCCGTCCTGGGTGTTCTGGCGAGGGCTCGCGCAGCGGTTGTTCACGGCGCTTTGCCACAGTCCAAATGCCGAGGCTGCCTCCGCCATTATCCTGACCAAACCCACGGAGCTGGATTTTGCGGCACTGGCCGAATCGGCGCCGCCGATGAAAGGGCTGGAGTTCTTGGATGGTGCCACTCTGGCGCGGTTGTGGGACGAATTGGAGGCGCAGGTGCGCGCGGCGGTGGCCGGCACTCCCGGAGGTGCGGTCGCCTATCTCAAGCGTTGCAACCCGCTTTGGAACGCGGTGGGGCGCGTGACGTTTCATCTGGCGGAAAACAAGCGCAATCCGGCCCACCCGTTTGCGTTTCTGGCCACTTACACCAATCGGGTTTCCGAGCAAGGCAAGGTTCAGCATCTGCCGTTGGGCCGTGCTCTGGAGGAATATGCCGGAGCCAAAAACCGGGCGGCGCTGGCGGCCTTGCTCTCGCCGGTCCAGCGCGCGGCCGAGCAAAGCAAAGTCGCCCGTGAATTGCTGGATTCCCGCGCCATTTTTCATCCGCAGGTTTGGCGGCCGGAACAGGCGTTTGCTTTTTTGAAGGAGATTCCGCTCTTTGAGCAAAGTGGTTTGGTCGTTCGCATTCCCGATTGGTGGAAGGCGGGCCGTCCGCCTCGTCCGCAAGTGAGCGTGCGGATCGGCGAAGCCAAAGGGAACCTCGTTGGCAGAGACAGTCTGCTGGATTTCCAGGTGAGCATCTCGCTGGAAGGAGAACCGTTGACGGAATCGGAATTGAAGGCGATTCTGCAATCCACCAGCGGTCTAACGTTGCTCAAGGGCAAATGGGTCGAGGTGGATAAGGACAAACTTCAGCAAGTGCTCGACCACTGGAAGAAAGTCCAATCCGCCGCCGGGCCGGACGGCTTGCCGCTATTGGAGGGACTTCGTCTCTTGTCAGGTTTTCAGCCCGGCGAGGCAGTCGAAGCGGAAGCGGAAGCCGTTCGCGCCGACTGGTCGAGCGTGATGGCGGGCGGGCAATTGAAAAAACTGCTCGATGAAATGCAGCGATCGGAGGTTTCCGCTGAGTCCGACCCTGGACAAGAATTGCGTGCGGAGTTGCGTCCATATCAACGTCAAGGCGCGCATTGGCTCTGGTTCATGAACAAGCTCGGTCTTGGCGCGTGTCTGGCCGACGACATGGGTTTGGGCAAAACCATTCAAGTCATCTCCCTGTTGCTGGCGCTGAGGCGCGGGCGGTGTGCGCCAAAAACTGCCGATGTTGGCGGGCCAAGTCTGCTGATTGTACCCGCTTCGCTCATCGCCAATTGGAAAGCCGAAATCCAGAAGTTTGCGCCGTCGCTCCAAGTTATCTATGCGCATCCTTCGGAAAGTTCCGGAGGAAAACTCGCGGACACGGCAAAATCACTGGCTGGCAACGATCTCGTCATCACCAGCTACTCGATGGCGGTTCGGCTGGCGTGGCTCAAGGAAGCGTCGTGGAACATCATTATTCTTGACGAGGCTCAGGCCATTAAAAATGCCGGTGCGCGCCAGAGCCGCGCAGTCAAGGAACTGCGTTGCCGCCATCGCATCGCCCTCAGCGGCACGCCCATCGAAAACCGCCTTTCCGACTTGTGGTCGCTGTTTGACTTCTTGTGTCCCGGTTTGCTGGGCGGCGCCAAGGACTTTGTGGCGTTTGTCAAAAGCCGATCACAGGAAGATCAAAATCAGTTCGCCCCATTGCGCCGGTTGGTGCGGCCTTACATTTTGCGCCGCCTAAAAACGGACAAACGCATTATCAGCGATTTGCCGGACAAAACCGAAATGACGGCGTTTTGCCCATTGACCCGCCGCCAAGCCGCGCTCTATCAACAATCGGTCAATGAACTGGCCGAGCGACTTGATGCGCCGGAAGTCGAGGGCATCCAGCGCCGTGGCGTCATTTTGGCGTTTCTGACCCGGTTCAAACAAATCTGCAACCATCCGTCGCAATGGCTCGGCGATGGGGCCTATTCTCCAGCCGACAGCGGCAAATTCCATCGCCTGCGCGAATTGTGCGACGAAATTGCCTCCAAGCAGGAGAAAGTTTTGGTATTCACGCAATACCGTGAGGTCACGGACCCGTTGGCGCGGTATTTGGAATCCGTCTTTGGCCAAGCCGGCGTGGTTCTTCATGGCGGAACGCCAGTTTCCAAGCGCAAGGAATTGGTGGATGCCTTTCAATGCGACGGCGGCCCGCCGTTTTTTGTCCTGTCGCTCAAAGCCGGCGGCACCGGCCTCAATCTCACCGCCGCCTCGCATGTCATTCATTTCGACCGCTGGTGGAATCCAGCGGTCGAGAACCAAGCCACGGATCGCGCCTTCCGCATCGGCCAAAAGCGCAATGTCATGGTTCACAAATTCACCTGCCGCGGCACACTGGAAGAGCGAATCCACGACATCATCGCCGGCAAGAGTGCGCTGGCCGAAGATATTTTGGGCGAAGGCGCGGAACGATTATTGACTGAGATGAACAATTCCGAACTGCTCCGCTTCGTGGCGCTGGATATAAAAGCCGCCGAAGCTGAATGATTTTGTGCTCCGGTCCCGTCTTCGCTGTGAATAACACCTCAATAAAATCCAATAAGTTCAAATTGCCGCACTCTCGCCGGTGAATTAAAAGTGCGCCTGATATGAGTTGGTATTCTTTCGGGCCTTACGTATCTGTCGGGGAACGGCGGGCCAGCGCCGCGCGCGAATTGGCGAAGCTGACCAAAAAAACGGGCCAGAAAACGTCGCCGGTCGCGCTGGAAGGCCGTAAAATCGCCCGCACGTTTTGGGGCAAGGCCTGGTGCGACAATTTGGAGGCTTACAGCGATTATGCCAACCGGCTGCCGCGCGGACGCACCTATGTCCGCAACGGCTCGGTTGTTGATCTCCAAATCAGCCAGGGCAAAGTGACCGCCCGTGTTTCAGGATCGAGCCTTTACAAGATTGGAATCAAAATCAAGCCGCTGGCCTCGAGCCTGTGGAAATCCATCCAAACGGAATGCGTCGGAAAAATTGATTCCCTGATCGAATTGCTCCAGGGCAAACTTTCTTCGTCGGTCATGCAAATCGTGACTCGCCCCGAACGAGGACTTTTTCCGACACCCAAAGAAATCGAACTGGATTGTTCCTGCCCTGACTGGGCCGATCTTTGCAAACACGTCGCCGCCTCCCTGTATGGCGTTGGCGCGCGGTTGGATCAAAGCCCGGAGTTGCTTTTCATTCTTCGCGGTGTGGACCCGGGCGATCTTATCAGCAAAGTTTCCGCCGCCGAAGCCGTCCGACAGACTGCTGCCACGGATGGCGCTCCGGCTCTGACAGACAAAGAACTGACTGATGTCTTCGGCATTGAGTTAGCCGAGGCGCAAACGACCGCAGCGATTTCGGAACCGGCGACACCGCCAATGCAGCCGTCGGTCCCCGTGTCCATTCAAAAGCCACAGGCAAAGCAGACGAAAAAGGCTGGCGGTAGAATAAGTTCAGCGGCCAGGGCGAGGCTTGCGGCGCTCGCGCGGGCGCGATGGGAGAAAGTCAAAGCAGCAGCCGACCGCGACAAGCCGCCCATTCGAAAATTGAGCGCCGCCGCCAGAGCCAAAATCGCAGCGGCGCAGAAGGCCCGGTGGACTGCTGTCAAAACTGCACGCCCAGTTGTCTGAATAAGAAGCACCCATGAGCGATCAACCCGTGTCCATCCATCGCCTCCGGGTTTCCCTTGACCAAGGTTGAACCTCCAATCTGGCGGCTTGAAGTCCAGAGCGACTGCCTAGCGCGAAAGATTCATCCGGTCACCTGAACGGATGCCAATAGTCGCTCAGGCGGTAATGGCTGACCCGGCTCAAAGTTTCAAACAGAGGGGTGCGGTCTGCCTAAAAACCACGGATCACGAGTTGGTCCGCCTGCTGCTCGAAAGACAGCGCCGGTTTGGTGTTTCACTTCAGCCTCCCCGACCGCAATCGAGGCAATAAAAAACCCGCCACATTTGAGCTTGGCTTGCGCCAGAGGCTTGGCAGGTATGCTGAGAATAACGATACCTAACGTTAGGTTTTCGTCAACTCTCTTTCTTTTTGTCAGCATTTTCATTCGACCGAGGGGTACTGTGCCATCAATGGATGGGGAACGTCATCAAAGCAACCACAGGGATGGAGATCTCCTTTATCGTCGGAGCATGATGCCCAGCATCAGCCCGAATGAAAATAGCAGAGACGCAACCAAAAGGTAGGCGAACCAGTCCCGCTTGGTCAGGCGCTGCTCCAATCGCTCGCGTTCCTCGTTCATTTTTTCCCGCGCCATATTGAAATCCTCCTTTGCCTTGTTCCACGATTCGGTTCCCTGATTGAGATGGTCCTGGATTTTTCGGGCGACAGCCTCAAGCTCGCGCGCTTTCGAGCATATTTGGTTGGCAATGCCGTGGATGACATCGTTGTAACCTGATACCGTCATGTCGAATTTCTTTAATCTCCCGTCTATTGCTTCGATGGTGGTTTTGGACTGAGCCGCAATCTGGCGGCGATGGTCGGCCTGGACAGCGTCCAGTAGCTTCTTGGAGTCGCTGGCAAGCCGACGCGCATCATCTATTGCGCTGTTAAATTCCGCCGAAAAGCAAGCACGGTGGCTGGCTTGGTCTTGCTGCCAATCTTTTTGAGAATCCCTCAGAATATGAGGCATCCGCGAGGCGGCTCGCCATTGGGCCTTGGTCAACAAGGCCAGTTGCACCGGAAATGAGTTTTCGTCGCCGCTGCACCATTCGGCCAGAATTTTTCGCAGGCGCTTTGCCTCTGCCGGATTGACGCCGTCACACAACAAATCAAAGTCGGTGTCGATCATAAATTACTCTCCAAAATTAAGTTGCGGTTGCGGCCTCTCGATTTTCCATTCCCGTTGAGGTGTCAATTTCGGTTCGGGAATGAGCGCCGTTGGTAAAAGCAGGTCGGCAATGGAATCGTACTGCTGGAACATCCTTTGCATGGCCCATTGGATTTCCCCGGCCAGCAGGCGTTCCAAGTGGCCCGCATCGAAGCGCGACAATTCGGCGAAGCTCAAGCCGCGCTTCGCATTGGCCTCGGCCTTCTCGGCGGCCAGGAGGGTCGTTGGCGTGATGGTCGGCAGGGTGATGGTCTTCGCCCCGAACTCCACCAATTGCTGTTCCAGCGATGAGCCTTTGAACAGGTCGCCCCGCGCCTTGGCCGGATTTTGGACGATGACATAATCCACGCGGTCGCCCGCATAGAGGAACAATCGGCCTGCGTTGGTCAAGCTCTCCGTATCGTCGGTCGGAAACAGGCAGAAGGTCAATCGCACGTCCTGTTCGGCGCAGACATCGAGCACCTGCAATTCCTCCAAGGCCGCCATGATGAGCGCGTCCGCCTGGGCGCGCGTGTCAATGACGTGAACCGGCGCGGTGTCCTTGAGCACTCGTCTAAACAAACTGAGCAACGCCGTCTTGCTCTCATGCTCGTTGCCAAGCTGATAGCTGCGAACGGCATCCGGGTGCCGACTGGCAAACGTGTGATGCCGGTCGTCAAGATCGGAGCCGTTCCATTCCACGCCAAGTCGGTCGAGCCAGGCCGTGCGGAATTCCGCTTCAAAGCTCTTGCCGAGATTTCCTTTTGACTGCGGATTCAAATGAATCCTCCGGGTTATGTTCTTGATATTTGTATTTTTCATATTGTTGGATCGTTAAGTTTCAAGTCTTCCAAATTCGGCTGGCGAAACGAACGCGAGGCCGGGATTTCGGCCAGAACCGGCTTCCGAGCCGGTTTAGACGCGCTGGCCGAATCATTCGGGCGGCTGGGTGGGACGGGCAGGGCATTGCATTCCTCCTCCCAGCGGTGCTTTCCCTGCCGCTTCACATACCTGCGATAGAACTGATACAGTCCTTGCAGCGTGATGCGGCAGTCCTTCTCCACCGCGAGCCATTCGGCAATTTCCCTCCACGTTTGGCGCTTTTGGCGCTGCTCACGGATAAATTCCACGAATGGCTCCACGCGACTGTGATAGGCGCGTCCGCCGCCCTTTCTGCCCGGCCCCGTGTTCGTTTTCGCCTCCGATTCCATGCAACCACTTTAGACCAGCAATAGTCGGAACCGTTAATGGGCAGTGGGCGAGTTAGTCCAATTGGTGGGAGAGTTAAGCTAGGCAGCGTTTGTAGCCGTTAAAATGTGCTGAAAAGCGTTGAAACGCTGCGTTGAAATCTGTTGAAGGGAGTTGAATCTGTCAACGCCCTTCAACGACTTGCGACACGAGAATTCGTGCTGACCGGCGCATAGCCCCCAAACCTACGGTTTTTTCGTAGGGGTAGGGCGTCGTGCTTCTAAGCATCCATATAGGATGCAACAAGGGATGGCTCGGAATTGAGCCGTGAGCATTGTATGTGGATGTGGTCGGATGTTGAGGCTGTGACGAGAACTGTTTTGCAATGGCGCCATTGCACATTTCTGGCAGATGCAAGCGTTGCCAATATGAGGGGATGGTATTTGCATCAGGTGGCGGATTGGAATTTGAATGTGTTTGCACCAGCAATCATTGGCTCCTTGAACCAAGGCGCACTGGTTGGGTTGGCCGCATAATGGACATTGCAACGGATTGATTTCATTCACGAAGGCAATGGACATCGCTTGGCTGGTTCTATTAATTTAACGGGAGATTTCCGATGCACTGAACGCCTGATCCGAAGCCGGAGCGGAACGGAACGAAGCCAGGGAAGCAAGGGGGCGGCGTGGAGTGGAGCGTGGCTGAGGCTCAGGCGTTGAGTGCGGTTCCGAATAGGAACAATTTCGAGGAGCTTTGTCTGCGCGGCTTTCGGGGCGGAGTGGGGATGCCGTGCAGTCAAAGCGACGAGTTTGAACCCATCGGCGTTTCGTCATCACCGGTACCCGGAACAGATGCGGTCGTTTGCGCTTGCCGTTCACCATGACCCAAGCGCCCTGTCCAAAATCGATCTGCGCCTCGGCTCCCGGCTCGACTTCCATCCGCACAAAAGGCACCGGCTGCGTCTGAGTCCACCGCCGCACGAAGCGCTTCACCGCATCGTAACTTCCGCCAAATTGACGTTCGGTGACAAGGTCCTGGTAAAGACGTTGGGCTGACAAACCAGCCTGGCATCCCTGCTCAATGAACTCTCGCCAAGGTTCACATTGGCTGCGGAAAAGCGGTAGTATGCCGGGGGGCACTTTGGCCGGTTTTGAAACGGCCAGTCGTAGATGGCGGCCCACCGTCTCCCGGTGCAGGCCCAGTTCACGCGCAATCCGCCGGTTGGACCATCCCTGCGCCGACAAAGTCATTATCGAGTGTTGCAAGCTCACGTTGAGTTCATTCATTGCGCTCAAGAGCAGCCTTCGCTGCCCATTACGCAATGCGTCCCTCAAAGTGGCCTATTTTGAAGTGCCCATCCCTGACCGGTTTTCACTGCCCGCTGACAAAGACACGAATCTGGCGGTCCTTGGTGGAAGGGCCGTGCGCGTGAGTTTTGTCTTCACCGGGCATGGCCAATTGTTAAACGGGCCTGGCCCATCAGGACAAGGTAACACTGAGGCCCGGCCAGCATCATGCCTCCAATAAAATGAAGGCCGGATCATGTTCGCACCGTCCAAGGTTTCTCAGTGCTTTGGCGGATTTCTAGGGAGGATGAGGATATGACAAAACTTTTAACACTGCAAACTACTGGCAAATTTGCTCTCCCTATTTCGTTAGCACTATGGCTCCATCAGAGTCCCCGTGATCCCGGAGGATCAAAGCCTGATTGCCGAGCGCACCCTAATCCAACATTCCTCGTTTATATTTGACATTCTCTGTTGCGATTCCTTTGAAGAACTCAACTATATCCTCCCTCATGAGATCTACAGGGACGATTACGGGAGCTTGAGGAACAAGGGGAAATAATTGCGTTCTTTGGGCCGCAATGATCCACTTGACCTGCTGAGACTGGTTCCATACTGTCAGTAAACTCACGTATGCGTCAAGGCCTGGCTCATTTATCATCAACACCCAGTGAGCGTAGTCTTGTTCTTCCCAGCATTCTGAGTTTCTTCGGAATGTGCGTATTCCTGCTCTGATCAGATTTTCAAACGACGCTCCCGGACAGTTGTTGAGAAAATCCGAATTACTGAGGGAAGGATAAACTGAACACCTAATAACCCACGCACCCCGTTTTTCAACGTCGTGTATTCCAATGGGGCCGCGTTCGGATACATTCCCAAGGCTACTTCGTGCCTTGTTAATAAGTTGCGAAACGGCGTCGGGACCGACCAATACTCGAAATCTTGGACTCGCCCATTCGATATATGGCGCGTGTTGATCTGCAAATGAGCGACTCAGACCGTCGACATGCTCTTTGCATAACTGCCCGAGCGAGTGCCAGAAAACAGCTTCGTTTGCAGACGTTGACTGTGGTTCTTTGCGAAAGAAATCTCTTAATCCCATGATTGCGGCTCCTTTAAATTGTGGAATTTTAGCCGATAGACTACTGGAGAGTGAGCCGTAGCTTCCCCCGAGTCCGCCAGCAGAACTTCTTGTTCGAGTTGTTTGATACCGACACAGCGTGCCTCAGCCCACCAACGAGCTACGGTTTGGCCACGTTTAGTTTCGATTACGAAGACCGCGCCCTCCGCATCCCAGACGAGGATTTGGCTTTCCGACAAGAAGCGCAGGCCCATTAGTTGGTGTGGATAGCGTTCCAGAAGGAAGCGTCTTTCCCCCGTCCGGAGATTGAATAGGGCAATATGTTCAGCGGCCCCAAAAGGATTTTTAAATTTGATATTCGCACCGAGTCCAGCAAGGCCATAGTTAACGGGCATCCGAAGTTCGGACATCACGATTGCAAGAATCTCCCCATCTAAGGACAAAGCAATTGCGCATGGGTTGTAGTCTTCTGTGCATAAAACCCGAGTGAGATTCATCCGCGAATCGCGAAATGTAACAATCCTGATAACGCGGTCGAACATGCAAAT
The DNA here is from genome assembly GCA_052139695.1 of Limisphaerales bacterium. Classification (GTDB taxonomy): domain Bacteria; phylum Verrucomicrobiota; class Verrucomicrobiia; order Limisphaerales; family Palsa-1400; genus PLGF01. The sequence continues at coordinate 24,719 of JBKQWF010000051.1, read as the reverse complement.
GTAAGCAAGGGTTCTGCCTTCACCATCCCAACAAGCTGCAGCCGGTGTGTCGTCCAAAATGGTTCGCTGCCCGGCCCCTTCAGCATCAAGGATTTCTACTCGGTCTCGATGACAAATGGCGCCGTAGCGGCGGTCGATGCACCACTCGATGTATGGCGCCGCCTGTGCGCCGCCTTCATCAAACTCCAGCAGCTTTCCGGTGTCAACTTTCCAGAAAAACTGTTCACCGGCAATCCCCAAGCCGGCAAAATGCTCCCCACTCCCGTCGAAAAGTGCGACTTCAATCATCGCGCTGCGCATTTCTCTTGCCCAGGGTAATTGAGGGACGAGCCAACTAACTACGAATCTTCCACTGCCAACGTGCAGAGCGGCGTTGTCTCCGCAGCCGGCCCACAGGATCTGGCCCAGTGAATGTACATCACCGAGCGGGCCGACACTAGCCGTTAAACCCAAGTGGCAGTCATTGAGAATGATGTTCCCGCCAGCGAAGCCCAAGTATCGGTAATCGGTCGAGAAAACGAGTTGGTTCACCGTACCGCTCCGAAACCACTCCTTCGGTGGGCCATCCCATGGCTCGTCCCATGTGTGCATCCTCATCATCGTCCCTATGATAAACTGCTTGCCAGCCGCGCCGACGGTTGCCGCGCGTACATCGAAATCGGCTTCGCGCTGAGCGACCACTTGCATCTGTTCGAGGTCGATTACGCTGAGGATTGATTTTAAAACCCGAGGTACATCATTATTTTTTGCCAATAGGATGCGCCGCCCGTCCGCGGAAGCGGCGAGGTACTCCGGCTTCAACGGACCCACGCGCGCCAAGACCTGCATCCGTCGGCCCTGCTCGTCAAAGCGGTAAATTGTGCCATCCTCGCCAGCTGCGACAAAGCCGGAGGGCACAGCAACAAGAACCGCCACGGCGGGAACGGTCGCGCCAGTCGGAATCACATGGTCGCGTGCAACTTGGACAAATCGCATGGTGGCGCTTCGATCAATATACGCAACTACGGATCCACAGGCTGCTAGGTGGCACTTGTCGCTTCGAGGCGGGGTCGGCAATTCGACCGGAAACGGTGGGTGTGAAATCCTAGCGAACCAAGCAGAACCGGAACTGGTTAGTGCGAGCAGTGAATCCTCCGGTAAGGGTACAAATCGCTCCAGGTTCTCCGGAAATTCGGTCGTCCGTACGCTGCGGACGCTACGCCAAGCGCGCTGTCCAGGCCCATGAACCGCTTCCAATTCCACCCAGCCTTGTTTGCCAGCTCGAAGGTGGAAGCGAAACGACTCCCGTAAGTCGTCGATTAGAGGTTGTCCGCAAAACACAACAAACTCGTTGTATAATTGTTGCACGATGAGTTCAGGGAATTGCGTCAGCCGGCGGATTTCCTTTTCTAGGATTTGCATTACTACGGCCAGCACATCCTTCGCGTCAGTAGGGCACCGAGCTACTTTGTCTCGGCGACTTTGTCCGCCGATGACATCACGTTTTCTTAGTTGGCCGACCGGAATTGCCTCCATGGCGAGGCGGTAATTCTCGATCAGACTGTAAACACCTGTGTGACGGGCGGCGGAGCCGTCGGCGACGCTCGCGGATTCGACGAACCTGGGCTCGGTCAAGCAAGCATAGAGCTTCAGCCAGCATTTCGCCGCTCTAAACTGATACGGCAACTCGTCCAGTTTCCGCGCATTTGATCTGTGACTAGGTCCGATCGCGAACCGATACGGTTGGCGTTCAAAGTAATCCGCCAGCCGTCGGTGCGGTTCCCAAATGTGCTCGGACGCTTTCACGAAATGCTCCTGCACCCATTCGGCCACCCGGCGATGGTAGAACGACAGCACATTGGCACCGGGAGCGGCACGCTCTGTGAGATAAGGGGCAAGGTCGAAGCGAATTCGCGACCAGATTGCGATAGGAATGCGGTTCGCGCTGGCGGGCTGTTCATGCTGGGTTTGCTCGGCGGCCTCATCGAGGGCCGCTTTGTAATCGGCGTCGGCAAACAGGACTTCCAAGATTTCGCTCTCCGCCAGCCCATGATGGGATGCCGCGAGATAGGCCAACACGCGCTCCACCAGCAGCCGACCGTGGTTCGCAGGCCGGCCAAGTCGTTCCATAAACTGACCAAGAATCTCGGACACGTTCTCGCCCAACGCGGGTGCAGAATCATAGGAGTGCCAGATCTGGATTTCCTCGAACAACAATTTGAGATAAATCGGCTGGCGGCATTGCTCGAGTTTCAAGCATTCCTCGATCCGTTCTCGCTGCTCCCGGTTGACCGTGCGTCCTGCTTTGTGCAGCCAGAGATCAAACAGGAGCATTCTCGCTTCGTCCTCCGAGAGTACGTCCATATTGATGCTGTTTTGCGCCGGGAGTTGACGTCGCATGAGTTCCTCAAAAGGTTGACCAGCCGGATCATCTTTGGCCCGGTCAGACAGACACGATACGACCAGTTTCACATGGCCGGGCAACTGTCCAGTCGGAATCCAGTGTAGCAACCTGCCATTGTCCGCATCGGAAAGCTGGTCGAGGGCGTCCAAAAGCAAAATCAGCGGTTGCTCTGGTGTTGCCGACCGAAAATGTTCCTGCAATTCTTCGCTCAACGCTCTGATGTCCGAAGGAAGTTCTCCGTCACGCCGATTTCGCTCACGTAATTTCTGGCAAAGACTGCGAAGCAGCGAACGAACATCAGATGAGTGTGGTGTTGTTCCGATTAAACGGATGATTGGCTGTAAAGTCGTCGGGATTTCTTCGAACGCCCTCCACAGCAACGCCGTCTTGCCACAGCCAGAGGTGCCATGAACCACTAACGGCCAGCGCGAACCGTTTTGCAAATAGTCGCGGACCGCCTGTAATTCCGATTGACGACCCGCAAACGTCTCCGCGCCGCCACGTTCACGACCGAAACGCTCATGTTCATCTTGTTCTATTTTCAGTTCGCGGGCGGCGCGTTCCGGCGAGGCCGGTGTGGATTTGTGCCAATACTCTTCGATCTGGCGTTCAATGATTGGCCGAAGCTTGTTCTCCACGCTCTCGCAGAACGTCCGAATGTCTTCTTCCGAAGTGTCAACGACAACTTTGTCGTTCTGGCGCTTGAGTCGGGAGAATGGAATGGGCACTGTGGCTTCATCACCCAGTCGTCTCTTGATTGCATCCTTCAAATCCGATTGTCTTTTTGCCGAGGCGGCGTCGAACTCTCCCGCTTCCGTCACGTCAAAGAAATCCTTCGGCTCAGCAGGGGCAAATTCGGTCCGGTTGGTCACGTCGCGGAAGAACGCGAGAACGTGACGTTCGGCGTTCGGTGCCGACAGCGCGCCGCCCCAAACCTCCTGTTCGGTTGCCGATGCTTGGAACCGTGCGATCTGGGGGATGGCTCGCTTGAGATGTTGCCGGTCATTCACCTCGGCAACGTGCTGCGCCCAATCAAGGGCATCGAACCGGTGGTCAAGCAGTTCGGCAGGGAACGCAGTATTGATGATTCGCCACAAGACCTCCTGAACATCGATCCAATCCTGTGTATCCAAATGGTAGTTCGTGCGGGTATAGTTGCGCCTGTCGCCGAGATGTTGAGTGCGCGATTGAAGGATATAATTCAGCGGTGCGTGGTCAGGTGAAGTCTCTGGCTCGCTTGGCACGACGACGTTCTCGTCGCAACGATACCAATCACTCAGAACTTGCCGGGCAGACTTTCCGTGAGTTCCCGTAAGCGGAGCGTGATTTTCGCCGCCGGACATTGCGGCTTCAGCGAGCTTCTCGAATTCAACCTGTGAAATCTCTTCCGGCAGGGGCCTCCAGCCATAGCGGTTGCCCAGCAGGACCAGGAAATTGGGTTCGGGCGAGATGTCCTGCGCTCGTCTCAGTTCGTCAAGACAAATCCGCATCGTGCGGTGATCGAGACCCGCCTCGCTCGATACGCCCCAGCGGAGGTCAATAGCCTGAAACTGAAATCCGTTCTGACTGCAAAGCTGCTCCAGCTTGGGAAAAACATGCTCCTGCAGCACATTGCGCTCCAGCTTCATGTCGTTAAATGTCGAACTGACAAAAACACGAATAACGGGCCGCAAACGGGGTATTGAGTTTTGCTGGGCCATGTTACTTTATGCTCATTTTGAAACGGCTCGTACAAAGCAGACAGTCTTCACAGTTCACTGGGTGAAGAGTGGTAGTTTTACGGTTAATCAGCGTCGGTTAAAAACGCCAGAGGCGCGCCGCCTCCGCTCATATCTTCATCTTGGCCGGTGCTGTCAAGAACGGAACGCCAAAATATACCTTCTCCAGGAACACGCTTCCTGCCCAGCGAAACCAAACGAAGCGGCACAAGAGCAAACTCGGTTAACCATTGGCTGACCATGAAGTCAGTGAAACCTGCGATAGCATTGTCCACTGCTAAGCAACCGAGACGGTGGCCGAAAATAATATCTGAACTACTGGGTTCAAGAGACCGCAGGAGATGACGCGGTTCGTTTGTGAAAACACGATAGTCCGTCCAGTAGCTACGCGGCTCCATTCTCTTGATTTCATGTTGCAGAATCCGCGAGACAATCTTGAGTCCGCCAGTGCGAAGAGCGTCGGGCGTCTGTCCCCGCACACGCCGCTTGTTTCCGATGTATTTCAGGATTTCTTCCTCTTCCTCTTGCTCGAGTCGTAAAACCTTTTTCTTGGGATGACGTCGCCGATCAGCCTCCATGAGTTCCTCGACGTCCGTGGGGATGGCGGTCTCAGACATCAGTACGAGGCCATACGGACTAGCGCCTCGGCGCAGCTGACCAAAAAGTTTAAGTTTGATATAGTCGGCTACTTTGCGCATACTGAAACCGATTTCCGGAATTAGCGCAAGATCCACCACCCCGCTCGCGAGGCCCGCGTGGCTTACTACAAACCCCGAGTCGGAGCCGAAGAGTTGCATAACGCAAAGTCGTGGATTGGAGCGTGCTTCAGTGTGAAGTTGCGTTATAAACTCTTTCGCTTTCTCAACAGCGGAGAGGAAACCGAATGACTGCCAAACCCACAGTATGTCATTGTCCATCGTTTTCGGAATGCCAACGACAGTAAGTGAGTAGTGCGCCTCACGGGCCGCGATCTGCAAGGCGTGGGCCGCGCGCATACTACCATCGCCCCCAATGACATATAGTATATCAATACTGGCAGTTTTAAGATTGTCTATCATGTCGCCGAAAGCTTTTGCGCGGATTAGCGGATCAACGGCACTCAGAAGCGAATCAAGGCGAGAGGTGCCGAGCAGGGAACCCCCACGATTGGCCATGTCGCGCACCAACCGCTTCATGTTGTCGGTTGCCAAGGGGATACTCTGGGGTGGTTTAGCCCCGATGGATCGAAAGCCGTTTCGGTAACCGAGAATCTCGAGGCTGTAGCCAATAGAATCTGGCCCGCCAAACTTCTGAGCGTAGTGCTCTTGATAAAGGCGATGGCGCTCAACGATCCCGGAAATGACTGAGTTGATTCCCGGTGCGATTCCTCCAGAGACGATTATTCCGACTCGGAGGGCATTGCCCTTAACGGCGACGGTCTCATAATCCGGATCGGGCAATCGCAGACGTTGCCTCGGGCGTGCCTCGTTGAATGAAAGGATGGAATGGTCCTTGCCTGCTGGCGCAGGTTCCCGGTCCACATCCCGTACGTCCACCAATAAATGACTTTGTTCGCTGCTGAATTTGCCAATCAGATGTGGGGGGACCGGATTATCATAAAAGCGATCCGGCCTGCTATCGCTAAAGAAAGCGTTTCGGAGGGGGACGGTTGGCCAGAATTCGGGGCATCCCTCAGCCCGACGGGACGCTGGTAAACGGCCTTCACCGTTCTTGAATTCTTTAATAATGTCTTTCTCGTAGGCGAACGGGTAATCATAAGGTATTTCAAAGTCGAACCGCCAGTTTTCGCCCTTCCCGAGCCGTATGCAGATTTCGTGAGCAGCCTTTTGGGCACTGCTTTCGTCAACCCTGTCGGGTTGGCTCAAGTGCGTAGGCATATACCGAATGGGATGAATTGCCGCAAATCCATTAGCCCATCCCTGACATTGTGGATCGATTGGCCAACGGATTTCCTCCACCACCCCGACAACCAGCAAATTCAGTTTGTTCTGCCCGCTCATTTCACCATCAAGGTGACGTCCCCAAGCGATGTCCGCCTCCCGGCGCTGGACAGGCCCAAATTCCTTGCCCGCGAATAACACGAAGACTTCCGCGTCGTTCAGCTTGGGCGACACCTGACCCGCCCAATTGTTTGGACTTTGATCAGTTGAGAAGAAGTAAACCGTCAACGACGTTTGCTTTCGCAGATATGCGGCTACTCGTTCCGCGAAGGCTTCGTCGCTTGTGTGGTGATTCTCATTTCGCTGGTGGAGATGGTACGAGATAAATAGTTTCATTTTTTAAGTCCTCCTTTTTGTGGCCATTGCCGCGCTCTTCAAATCGGTCTTGACGGGGCACACAAGCTCTTCGTTGCCGTCGCGCTCGTAGCTGGGGAAAATGCGGAGAGGGGTGTTCATGTTCCTGCAACTTCTCTTATTTGGGGGCTTAAAGTTAATGGCCCGATAGGGACGATTTTCAGCCCCGCCAATTGCGCGATGTCCGGGTAATGGCTAACGGCGTCCCGATCTTTGGCCTTATCCTTTGGCTTCAGATCACAGTAGGGGACAAGTAAGTCATGCAGCTGTCGTTCGTCGGCTCGCTGGTCAGACTGCGACCAACCATTGTCTAAATGCCACTGGACCCAGCCGTCGTGCTCGGCTTCCCCGAAAAGATCGCTGTGCTTCGAAAGAGCGGCGTCAACCGCAGCACGCTCGTCGGATGTAGCCGAACCTGCCACGAGCTTGAGGCCGGCCAACGCGAGAATTGCAGGAATCCTGCGGGCGGCGGCACGATTCGAGGCCTGATCGAAAGCCCCAAGCTTGGAAAAATCGCGATCATGCTGTGGTTTGATCCATTTTTCGTCACAGCCCTTCTTGCGATAGAACTGGTGGACAGCGGCAGCCAGTTTGTCCACGCCGAGCAGATTCGCCGCGTCCTCGTCCCGGCGCGCGAGAGCGTCGAATTCCGTCAGGTCAACGTGGAGTGCCAGTTGGTCCGGTGGCGGCAAGGACGAAAGAGTAAGCGGCGAACCTGGATGTTCTCGTCGGACCGCCTTGAACGGATCGAGAAGTTTTGTGAGCGACCGCGAGCCATGTTTGAAAGAAGAGATCTCTAACAACGCGGTGGCCAAGCCAGGGTGTATGGCAAGCCTTTCGGTGTCTGCACACTTGAGATTGGCGCGGATAAACAGGGCGCGACGTACAGGGAAAAAAACGTCGGAGGCACAACCATCAGCCGATGGCCGTGGATTTGGGCCGATGACGTTTAGCTTGCCGTCAAGTCGGCTTGCGAAGTCCGGTCCCTTGGCTTCAACAAAGTATTGAGCCAGTGATTTTTCGTCGGCGTTTGCTGTCATTTGTCCCTTGGCGGCGAAGGCTTCGTAAGTGCTGCTGGTGCCGCCTGCAAATATGAAGAGGCAACGGCCCACTGGATGACTGACCTGGCCTTCTTGGAAGCATCCGTCCTGCATCGGTGCAAGCAGATATTTCAGCCACATTAGTTTCTGAGAATCGAACTCGTCAAAAAACGCGACAGGCAATTTGCCTTCGAGAATTTTATCCCTTACCTGGTGGAGAGCACCAATGAGGTCGGCGGGGCCGTTGAACTGCGAAAGGTTGAATTCCAACCAGCCTAGTCGGTCCTTGAATAGTTCGACAGCCAATTCCTTGACGGCAAATGATTTCCCCGCACCAGGAGGGCCAAAAACTCCGATCGACAGGGGCTTGTCCGCTTTCGGGTCCTTCAGGTAGCGGCCCACCAACTGGCGCAGACTGCGCAGCGCTTCGATCTCGCCACGGTCGGCTGTGAAGAATCCACCGATCTTCAGGATGGGGGCTTGCAACGCCCCCGGACCTTGGATCAGGACGCGCCGGGCAATTCCATAAAGCGGCACAGTCGATGCGCCTGCGACCGGCGTTTCGTGCAAGGCGAGCAAGCTCCATCCGGGGCGCACCGGGCACGAGGTTTCGTCGCACTGGAATGACCGGACCTGCAACGGCGCCTTCACATCACCGAGGAGCACCGCTTCGGCAAGCCTTTTGGCTGGGAATCCGGAACCTTCTTCCGACGCATTTCCATGCCCGTGTTCCAGTAGATTTCGCATGGCCGCCAGCCCGCGGCGAATCGGCGATTCCAAGTCGGGCTTCGACGGGGCGGAAGCCAGGGCTGCTGCCAGCGTCGCCGTCATGCACGAGAGGTATCCATACACGCCGCCTTCAATGCCGTCGCGTAGCTCCTCTTCAACATGCTCCGAATCGAAAACGAAAGTTGCAGTCAGCTTTGCATTTTCGTCTTGGCGTAGCCATAAAGCGCCTTCGCAGCCAAACGAGACGATCAAGTGCTTGCACTGCATTAGCGATTGCATGTCTTGGTTGTGGCGCAAAGCCTTGTGCAAATCCTCCAACGTCTGCTCCCAGGACAGGGCTATGCCCAGACGCACATCGGCGCGGCGCAATTCTCCTGCGGAAACCACGACCACCAACCGTTCCGTGTGGTGTTGAGATAACTCGCGCCACAGATCACCCTGTCCCGCCGGCGCGGACATTTTCAGAACGATCCACTCCGCCTCGCGTTTAGCTCGGCTGTCTTGCGATCCGGCCAACTCTAGCAATCTCCAATCTCGCACGGACACGCCCCAGTGGGCGATATTCATCCGCGAACGAAATCCCATTCCGCCGTCCGCGATCACCAGCACAGCGGGCGAAGTCGGCAATTCCTTCGTCGGTTCCCACGGCCACTGGCCGGCTACAGGTGTCCCGCCACTAAACCCCATCGCTTCCGCCACGCGCCAGCATTGGTCCCCGCTCTTCCGCCGAACGGGGAAGGGCCGCCAAAAGGCATAGGCCGCAAACGGCTGGTCCTGGCAATTAGCTGTCTGTGGGGTGCAAGCTGGTATTCGACGCAGGGCGGCAGCTTCCTCCACCGCCAGCACGATGTCCCACGCAGCATCGGACATCGCTTTCACCTCCATCAGGAGGCGGTGAATCAGCGCGGCACCGCCGAGCTCCTCCTTCACGCACACTCCACGGTTTTTCTGGTCGCCGAAGTGATGTCGCCTTCCTTCGTAGAGGTGGTGGTCCACCAAGAAATCACCAGTGACCAAAATCGTTTTTGACAAATCAGTGCTCATGACGCAAATCGGGCAAAACTGTGTCAATTTAAGTGCAAGTCACTAGCTAGGTCGAGCCTGAAAAACGGGCACCAGCCGGGTGGGGCGGAATCCGATGGGGGCTCCGCATTCCGAAGACTTGCAGGAGTCGGCAGAACGCATCAGAATTGTCGAGTGACGATAGACCCATATTTTCAGCAGGGATTGAGGACTCAGCCGGTCAAACGGTCCATTTTCGTCAGTTATCATCATGGAGGCGACCGCAGCTACCATCCACCGCCTGTGTCAAAAGGATTACGCGTTCTGGCACCCTTATTTGAGGTGCGATGCCAAGTTCATAGAGCACGTTGGGATTTGCCCCGTGATGTCGGCAACTACTACCGATGCTCGCCGAATTTCGTGCAGCACTTGCGGCACGACACTGCCGGACCTCCCCTGATTATCGGCTTCTTGATGCCGAACTCGAATTGGACTCATTGCCCACGCCATCAAAGATCGGAAGAAAGCCTTTTTCGAGAAGAATTGCCTGGTTTATGCGATTTACCGACAACTCAGCCTTTGCGCATAAATCAGCCGCGTCCTTGGTGAATACGGCGGCCTTTGTCAATTCCGAGGCCGAAGAGTCCTTAAATGAGCCCACCTCATTAGCTAAGTGTTGTGAATTTTGACACAATTTCTCGGCATCCTTTACCGAAACGCGTGCCGCGTTTAGTGCTGCATCAAGCTCGCCGGCGACCTCGTCGATAAGCGATTTGGACGACTCGACGTTGTTTTTAAAACTCTTGAAGTCCGCCAGAAAATCGCTGGCCACAGTCAGTGCCAAATTAATCCTGATCAACGATTCCGGTAAATACTCAATGTGGAGATCCGGCATTTCGTAATTCAGAAGAGCTCGGCTCTCGTATGACGTTGCGAATATGGGATGTTCGCGCTCCTCCGTCCATGAGAACGATAGCGGTCTGAAATTGGCCCGTAAAAGCAAAGGCGAAATGCCTTCCTCTCGTTTGGAAGCAAGCAAGCGTTCTCCCATGCGGTTAATCGCATATTCGGCCACCTCCAGCGAATCCTGAACTCTTGTCAAATCATACTCGCCCACATCCTCTCGTTGTCGGCATATGTTCATTGTCAAATTGATGTTGCTTAGCGTTTCGCTTACACGAATGATCTGGTTAGTCGATTCAGCGATCAAGGTGCCCGTCTTTGGCTGAATCTCCAAAAAGGAATCTAATTTCAGTTTGGCTTCGTGATGTTGCTCCATCTGTCTTGGGAGATCGCTGTTGGCATCGGCAAAATAGGCGGCGGCCAGCTCAAGCGCCTTCACGTCGGTCTGAAGCTCTTCGCTAAAACGGGCGACAATGTTTGAGGAGTTTTGCCGTGTCGCCCCATCAAGATTTTGCATCGCTGCTTCCGCGTCTTGCAGATTGGATTTCACGTCGGCGATTTGTTGTGTCAACCGACTGCAGTTCGTCATTGATGCCATCACCATATCTTGAATTGCTCCTAGCTTTTTTATGAAGCCCGGAGCGTTGTTGGTTTCTTGTTCCAATTGATCCGAGATTTTGTGCGCGCTTGCTGCCAGGTCATCTCTAAGTCTTAGGTCATTTGTTAAAACTACTTCCACATTAGTTATCGCCTGCTTCGCTTGATCCAGTTTTAATTTCACTCGAGAACATGCATGGCGCCCGGCATTTAGCTCGCTGGTGGCTTGCGAGTACAGCTTTCTCGCCTGCGAAAAGGCACGACCCTGACGCGCGAAAAGAGTTTGGAGGATGGCCACAAGTGCCAAAATAGATACAACAAACATTGCGGCAACAAGCAGGCGGTTCCGTTGTGCAAGACGCTTTGACGTTTGGCGTGCCTGATCTGCCAGGGTGCGCTCGCGGTCAGCGATTTCTTTCTGACGTTGCGCCTCCTTTTCGGCAAGAGCGGCACGATGCCGCGCATCGCGATCTTCCAGTTGGCTAAGGGCGATGCCAAGGACGCCGGCAATGATTTTTAGACGGCACCGCTCAAGTTGCTCGCCGTATGCTTTTGTGTACGACTCGATTTTCTCCGCATCAAGGCTAGTGTGCAGCGTCAGATACTCCTTGTACGCAGCGGCGCTAGTGAACCCTTCCGCCCGACGCCCCTGTGGCCTCAAGTCAGCAGCGAGAGGTTCTGTGCGCTTTTCCCAATCAATGACAGGATGGCCTGCGGCGTTGAGTTGGTCTTGCGCGGAGACGCCAAAACGCAACTCACGAGGGAAACACTCCTCTTCGGGATAAACGCCATCGCGAGTTTTGACCGGGTCGTCCGCGTTCGGTTCTCCCGCCAAGATAACAGCGAGGATACGGTCGCTTTTGCCCAGTTCTTTAAACTGCCTGACCTCCTGTCGTACCCACGGGCTCAGTGCGCTACGTGGGCTGCAGAGGACAATCATGCAATCACTTTGCTCAAGGGCCCGCCGAATGCCAGCAGCAAGATCAGCCTCGGCAGGCAACTCGTCCTCGTCGCGGAAAATGGGGTAGAGAGATTCTGGGATTAGTTCCCCGAGCTGATTGGGCGAGCCGACAAGATCAGTCGGGACGACATAGCGCTCAAGGCTGCGATGAAGCCATTCTGCCCACCGGCGGCCTTCTTGAGCATTGTCCGCGTGTCGATAACTTAGAAAAGCGCGGTATCGACGCAATTTGTTTACGTCTGGCATACGAATCCCTCAAACCGATTATCAAACCGTCCACACTTAAGAATTTCTACATCCATAAAAACGGAGAATTCTTCAATTCTTCATCTCCAAGGCATGCTTCATGGTATTCGCCCCGCGAGGCGTTCTTCATCTTTGCAAGCTTGGCTTACGAAAAACGTCTTGCGGCATTGGCATTCGTTGTGCCAGATCATTCGGTTTTTACAAGTGAAGAATGGCACGTTTGGCGGCGGCGAGTTTTTCGTCATGGCGGGTCGCAGCCGCAGTCGTTGATGATGCTTTCGGCAGCAGCGATATTGGCTTCCTCAAGCGAAGACGGTTTGACTCAAGACGCCTATGATCTTTGCCATACCAAGTCCAAATACCGAGCAAGACCATCCCCGTTGATGAAGTGCTCCACGGCCTTGACGGTCTCCTCCCGGCCGTAGCCCCAGAGAAGCATTCGTCGATCACCGTCCGCAATACGCTCCTGAACACGCACTGCGTCCACGTCAACTTTGCCGGGCGGAAACTCGTCGGCAAATTTGCGCGTCCACTCGTTGCTCTCAGGGCCGCCCACGCTGATCCACGGACAAACCTGAAACCTCGGTTCGGCGATCAACGCTTTGTCCGTCACCACGAATGCTGTTTGCAAGGGATCATTGCCCTTCGAATGCTTTTGGAGTTCGCTACGCAACTTGTTCGCGGATTCCCCATCATGCAGTTGCGTCATTATACTGCTGCCGATTATGATGAGAACGCCACTATTCCGATCTGGCATCGGTTCGTCAAGGACTCGACGACATGAGATGTCGATGGTCGGATGCTGATAGTCTGGAACCCGTTCGATAATTCTCTTTGTCTTGTTTCGGGCGGTTAACAAATCAAGTTGCATAAGAGCCTCAAAAGCCTCTTTAAAGGTACGATCTATGTTCCAGCCTTTAATGTAAATTCGATGGTAGAGCGTCGAAATCCCGGGAGAAGCAACCAAGCCAAGCCGGTGAGTTCGAAAAGCATCGTCTTCGCAACTTAACGCGTGTTGACCATTAACCAAAACGTGCATGGCTTGATGGTGTCGAACTACACGGAGAAGATTGTTCCCGTTTCCTCGTGAGACGAAAGGCAATTCTTCGCGTTGAACCAGATTTCCCCAGTGTTGGTAACAATCACATTTCGCAATCCTTACCGCGCCGCTCCCGTTCAGGAGCGCCTGATAGTACCCTGCCGGCCAAAGCTCCCCGAACTCAAGTCCGAACCAGTCATTGTCCGGTCCTCCGCGCTTCTCAATCTTAAGCTCCACGTCGAAGTCTGCCAAACGCGGACATTTCTGCATCAGTGTGCCCAAGTATTGATCGGCATTGGCACTGAGTTCAAAAGCCAGGCCGACCAACCGGCGCAGCCCGCGGTCGCAATCGTGCATTTCCAAGCCAATTGAATTGGACGCGAATTCGACCTCTTCAGACATGTTTGCGGAGCGGGCCACTTCCTCAATTGCGGTGAAAACTTGCGGGTGACGACCACGTTCCACGGCTTCCTTGACGGCTCTTTCGATCTGCAGGAGCGGCAGGTTTCGTTGGGCTTTAATCCAGTGGAATCGCTTTAAGATGAAATTCAGTTCGGGATTGGCGATGTCGTCGCATAAAAGAACCGGCACGATAGGCTTCTTGAAATCCTGCGCGAATGACAGCTCAGTGCTCACATATTCAGACTTTGATGCTTCATCGGAGACGATGGCCAAGACCGCGCTGCATTCTCGGAGAGCATGGGCAATTTCAGCCCGCCAGACCGCTGCGTCTTTGATACTGTGTGTGTCACGGTAGCATCGAAACCCGGCGTGTGTGAGATGGGTCTCGATTCGATCCGCTACCGAACCGTTCTCCCGAGAATAGGCTATGAATACGTCCCAACTCACATGGATTCGCTTTTTTTCGTTGGCATTTTTAGTCGTTTGGAATTGCCGGGCGGTTCACTCCACGTCGGTGGTTTTAAGGATATGAACAAGTTCTTCCATCCTGTCTTGAAACGGTTCCACAGTCAGATTAAAAAACTGCAAGTTGCGGAGTTCAGCCGGGATTGCGTGCCAGTCGAAATGACGAACAATGACCGAAATAATATTGACTCTTCCGGACTCTCTTGTCCGGCGGACTGCATAATCGATCTCCTGCCTAATCCAAGGACTCTCAATCGCGGCCGGGCTCAGCAGAACCAGAACAAATCCGCGTTGAGACACTTCCTGAATGGCGTTTTCAATTTCCGGGACCCAATCAATGCCGGGTGAAAGAGCTTCGGAATCAAACCAAATTCGGAAGTCGTGCTTTCGAAGCACTTCGCGTATCCGACCGGCCACTCCAGAATCTGAGCGGACATAGGAGAGGAATACCGTCGCGCGTTTGGAAAGGCGGGTCACTTTTGGAAGCTCTGTTTTCGTCTCCTTGTCCAAGTCAATGATCTCAAACTTTTTGTCGGACATCGCTTTCACCAGTTCGAATTCTTTTTGAACCCATTTCGAGGCTTGCGCGTTTGTGCTGTCGCAGAGGATGAACCACGTCCTGGCCTCGATCTCCTTTTCAATTAGCTGTGGCAATTGCGCGTCGTCGTCCTCCAAGCACTTGAGAAAAAACAACAGCGGGTTGTGACCTAGCCGCTCAAGTTCATTTCTGATCTCACGAACCTTGTCCAGGTCGCGATGCGAATGTGAGACGAATACCCAGCCGCCTTCTCCTTGAAGTGTTCCACTCATGCAAGTTTATAGTTGATTGCGGTTGTCACAGCGTTGGTAAGGCTGTCACCGGGGCGCGGTGATGTCCAGCCCGGATGGGATTCAGCCTCGCGACCCGGCGAACGCGAGCATGTGCGCGTTCGGTGTTGCCTTAATTGGGTTCGTTGCATACTTTCCCAGCGTCAGGCATGGCGGTATTGAGAAATTGCATTTTATGAGCGGCAAACAAATTGAAAGTGTTGAGGTCGTGGCCACGTTGCTGGTCCAGGGCAAGAAAATCCTGGCGGTGTTTAATCCGCGCTGGGGCGCGTTCACGTTCCCCATGTCGAGGCGGAAATTCTTCAAGGATAGCGACGTCTCGGAAGCGGCCACGCCGGAGAAGTTGGATCGCGCGGCAGCACGCGTGGCAGCGGAAGCGCTGGGTCGCAGTTTTCCGCCGGACGACTTTCCGACGCTCCTGGTCGAAATCAAAAATTTCGAGCAAAGCGACGCGGACGGCATCTGGAAACTTTACACCATTCACGTCTTCAGCCTGAAAGTATCCGAGGGCGTTCGTCTTGCCCCGGGCGTAATCACCGAATGGCTGACGCCCAAGGAACTTCAAACCCGGGAGCCCGTCACCCACACGGCGCGTTACATCTTGAGAGAATCGGAGAAGCAAGGTTTGACGCCCTCCGGGCGACGTTGAACGTCGTCAATCAAATCGCACTCCGCGTCCCCCCGAATCTATCAAGTGGCACAAATCCATGTCGGCGTCGCTTGCATCCACGAAAAATTTCTGAATGCCCAGATCCCTCTTTCTTTCCCTTCCTTTCATATCTTGACGTTCAACTGACGCGATTGTAAAAGTCGGTTGTGATGCCGCGTCCTGCCATTTTCATTTCAGCCGTCAGCAAGGAGCTGAAGAGCTCCCGGCAGTTGGTTGCCAATACTCTTCAATTCCTCGGATACGAGCCAATCTGGCAAGACATCTTCGGAACAGAAGAAGGCGACTTGCGTTCAATGCTCCGCGAAAAGATTGATGGTTGTGAAGGGGTCATCCAACTGGTTGGCAAATGTTACGGTGCGGAACCTCCAGCACTTGATCAACAATTCGGGCGCGTCAGTTACACGCAGTACGAAGCCCTCTATGCAAGGCAGCGCGGAAAAAAGGTCTGGTATCTCTTTCCGGGCGACGCGTTTCCAAGCGACGCAACCAGAGCTGAAAGTGAAGAACTGCGGGAGCTTCAGGCCACCTACCGCCGTCGTTTGGAAGGTGATTCTCATCTTTATCACCCGTTCAACAGTCACGAGGCTCTGGAGGCCAGCGTCCTGAAACTGCGCGACGATCTAGCGCGGCTGCGCCGCGGAGTCAAACAGTGGGCATGGACCGTTCTCGCGTTGTTAGCGGTCATCGCTGTTGCGGTCGTTTGGCTGGAATGGGGCCAAAAGCAGCAAAGCCATCAATTAACGGATCAGGATTTGCATTTGGCTGCGCTGCAAGGTGAGATGGCGAAATTGCTCCAAGGCGTTGAAAAATTTCCTCAGGTCCAGAGCAGAATTCGCCAGGAGGATCCGCGGGAAACTGCGGCGGAAGTCCGGCAACGCACTTACCAGCAGTTAGGAAAGCAACTGGGCCTGGATGCCAGGACCCTCGAAGAAAAGCTGCCCGAATTTGCACGACAGTTACGTCGGGCAACAAACGCTACCACCTATGAGCGGGCCACCGCCGCCTTCGTCAACCAGGATTACTCCGAAGCCGAACGTTTGGCCCTGCTTGCGGCCACTGAGGCCACGAACAACACGCCACCGAACACAAAGAACGCCATCGACGCTCTTGAGCTTGCGGGAGGTTCCGCCGAAACTCGGGCGCAATTCTCCGACGCCTTGCATCACTTCCGTGATGCGGCGCGGTTGATTGATCGCTCACGCCAGCCATTGGAGTGGGCCGAAGACCAATCGTATATCGGGATGGTCCTCGAGGAACTGGGACAATATGCGGACGCCGGACAAGTTTGGGAGGAAGCGTTAAAAGAATCTCGACACCTCCTTGGAGAAGAAGACGAAAAGGTCATCGCCATTCGCCTTGCTGTCGCGGTTACACTTGCCGATCAAGGCAGTTATGCCGAGGCCGAGACACAATATTACGAGTTGCTCAAACTGGAGGACAAAGTTTTGGAGCCTTTACATCTGACAACGCTCGCTACTCGAGTCGATTTGGCCAATGTGCTTTTGCTGCGAGGCAAATACGCTGAAGCGGAGACGATTGACAACAGTGTGATCCAACTGGGAGACAAGGCGCCTCCAGAATACGCCGTAGGGAGCCTTTATAATCTCGCCATGCTTCGCGAGCAGCAAGGACGGTTCGCTGAGGCGGAAACGAATCTTCGCCGGGTCATCACGACCGAAAAGGGATTGCTTGACCCGGATAACCCCAAAACACTAACCGTTTGGGCCGGCTTGGCGGGCGTGCTCGAGGAACAGGGCCGCTTTTCCGAAGCCGAGGAAGAGTGCCGAAAAGTGCTCGAACTTCGTGAGAAAGTGCTGGGCCAAAACCATCCCGATACGTTCGCTAGTCGGGACATCTTGGCTCTGATCCTTGAAGGGGAAGGTAAATACAGTGAAGCGGAAGCAATTCTCAAGGAGGTGATTAAATGGGATCAAGAAACTCTGGGTCCGGAACATCCTCGCACCATTCTGAACCGGCACAACCTTGCCGTTGCCCTCTCCGACGACGAAAAATTGCCCGAAGCGGAGGCGGAAATTCGTCAGGTCCTCAGGATTCGAGAAAAAGTGCTTGGGCCGGACCATCCTGACACGTTATCGACCAGGGCTAACTTGGCCCTTGCACTCCAAAAACAAGGCAAGTACCCCGAGGCGGAAGCAGTCGATCGCGCGGTGATCCTTTCTGAGGAGCGCGTGCTTGGCGCCGAGAATCCCAAGACCCTGGCGATCCGGGGCAACTTGGCCATCGTGCTTGAAGATGAAGACAAGACCGATGAGGCGGAAACGCTGGATCGAGAAGTGCTGAAGCTTCAGGAAAGAATCCTCGGGCCGGAGCATCCGGACACGTTGCTGACCCGGCTGAATCTAGCCAATTGCCTCGAAAAACAAGGAAAGTATGACGATGCCGAAAGCGCATACCGCCAAGTAATCCCGATGGCTGAAAAGGTCTTTGGCCCGCAACATCCCTCCACACTGCTATCCCGCCTAAACCTTGCTGCCGCGCTGGAAGACCAGGGCAAGTATGCCGAAGCGGAGACGGAAGATCGAAGTGTAATCAAGTTGGAACAAGAGACGCTCGGACCGAAGCACCCACGCACGCTCCATGCTCGTGCCAACTTGGCGAATGTGCTTCAAGACGAAGGCAAGAACAAAGAAGCGGTCGATGAATTTCGCGACGTGATCAAATTGGAAAATGAGGTGCTCGGGCCGCAACATCGCGCCACTCTGGCGACACGCGTCGATTTCGCTGATGTTCTGAAAAAGGAAGGCGACGCTTCCGAGGCTGAAGCGGAATACCGGAATGTCCTCAAACTTCAGGAGACAGTATTTGGAACTAACGATCCAGACACAGTTCAAACAAGGGTCCGGCTTACTTTCCTCAAATTGCCGGAGGTGGTGAGCCAAACTATAGAAGATATTAAACAGGCCACTAATAACGGAGGCACCGGCATCGTCCCAGTCCATCCATCTTCGACCGAGTCCAACAGTCAATCAACCGGACTATCACGGAAACAGTGATTTCGACGAAAATGCCGAAGGCCAGAAGCGGCGCAACTCCGGCCAGGTCTGCGCCATCAATTCATTCAGGTTCCCCGACCATGTCGCGAAAGGTCGAGGACACAAACAAGCGAATACCCACGTGGCGCATTGCTGCTCGAAATCCTTGCTCTCCCAGCCCGGCACTTCGACGAAGTAAATCGGCGCGACGCCATTGAAGCCGTGCAGATGGCCGATCTCGTATTTGAGGTATTCGACAAATTCCCATTCGCAATACTCGCTCTGGAGATACGCCGGCGAAAGACAGGCAAGCAGCAGGCGCGATTGGCAGAGGCCTTGCAGGATGCGCTGTCGCCAGTCTTGCATACCGACAATTTCCTGCTGGTAGAAGAACGGCACGAGTTCACGCTTCGCGAAGGGAGCGAAGCCAGCCTTGATGCGCTCGACAAGTTGGGTGATGCGGCCTTCGGTATTGTCGCGGCGCGAGTAACTGATGAAGAGGTCGT
The DNA here is from genome assembly GCA_052139695.1 of Limisphaerales bacterium. Lineage (GTDB taxonomy): Bacteria > Verrucomicrobiota > Verrucomicrobiia > Limisphaerales > Palsa-1400 > PLGF01. The sequence continues at coordinate 5,943 of JBKQWF010000051.1, read as the reverse complement.
AGGGCACGCGAAATCCTTCACCTGAAGTTTGGAACAATTGATTTGGAAACCATAATCACTAATGTCTGATTGAGTCGTTCGGTGATCGCCTCTCGATTGCTTCTTGAATCAGGCGGAGCTTCTCTTCTGCCCTATCTCTGGAAGCCGAATAGCGGGTCGGTGGTTGGTCGAGAATTTCACATGCGCGTCGATAACCAAAAAGCGCAGAGTCGTACTCTGACTCCAGTCGTATCAAGCGGTCGCGGGATAACCTATGAAACGGCTCCGTACTCGAAGCAAGCAGCTTGTCAGCAATCAACTCGTGAGCCACGCCGCTACCAAAAAAAGCGCAATCATCCGAAGGTAAGACTACTATTGCGTTCCGGAAATTCGCGAGAGCTAAATCCCATTCTTTGTTGCGCAACTTTTTTACACCGGCTCGGCAATAAACATTGGTGCAAGCTACAACGGTGATTTCTATGTCCTCCTTCCTGAAACGTGTATCCACCGGAACTGAAGCAAGGAGACCACTAAGAGTAGCACCAACAATGATGTCCATGGAATGATGTGGAGAATACAATTCGGTTCGGACTTCTTGTGTGCTTTCGATTCTTTGGGGCTTGCTCACGCAGCCAGTGATGCAGAGGAATCCAACAGCCATCACGATTAAAGCAGGGGTGCTTATGGACTGCGCGTTCTTCATCTCATTGCTTCCTTGTGTTGGAGGTGTGTGCCCGCGCATTCGCCACTTGGTCGGCAACTTTCTGAAGAGATTGCTGAATCGCGGGCTTTGCAAGGATTTTGGCCTTTTCCTTCATTGAACGAATTTCAGTCAAAACATTGCTCCTTAATACAGCATCATCGAGGTTCAAGGCTTCACGCTCCCAAGCACCCAGTATCGGTTGAAGGCCATCCGGCCACTCGACAGTTGATAGGCAGTCTTCTGCTCGTTCCCGGAATTGTTCCATGCGATCAAGAGGGCTGCGTGAGTCGATGAAATTCCCCGTCAGAAAAATAAGCCCAAAAACGAGCGCTCCGCCGCTAACGCAAACGACTATCAATTTTCGCACGAACCGCCTATTCGGAAGAGTCGGTGAGCTAGAACTGCGTACCATTTGACCGTTGTGCTCTTTTTCACCTCTAAGTAAGCATTCTGCTCCGGCGACAATTCGCGGCAGAGCTTCGCGCATCGTTTCTTCTGAGACGGAGATAGATGTTGCTGCTCCGATGGCTTGCCTAAAAATTTGATTATTCTGGAAAACATCATGGGAAATGTTCAGCAGAACTGGTAGGAATGGTTTGTTTAATTCGTACGCAGTCGTCACCTCATTCCGAACTTGCGGCGATTGGAGCGCGGCGCGGGAAATTAAGACCAAAACGGCATGCGCAGACTTCAAGGCATTCGCAACCTGTTCAAGGTACGTCCGACCGGGCAAAGAGTCTCGTTCGTAGTACCATGTGGACAGCCCAACTGCTTCCAGTGCGGCCGCAACTGCGAACGCAAGTTCCCGGTCGTCTTCAACATGGCTGAGGAAAAAATCGCTCATCGAATATTTAGTCCGTCATCGACTTTTCAACGTGCCAATTTGTAAACTTCCAAACCAACTTCGCGGAAGTTTTCGGGGAGGCCGCGCACGGCGTCCAGATCGTAGCGTTGAAAGTTTCTGCCGTCGATGTCCGAGATTTCCGCCCAGGGAGCGAGGCAGGGGTTAAGTTTTTGAGCGATGTCCTTGGTCTTGGCTCGGCGCCATCCTCGAAGCAGTCGCTCGACATTCCAACGGCCATGTTCCATTTCAGCCAGTTTTTTGATGGTATCTTCATCGAGGAGATTTTCCATCTTCGGCGGGTCGTGCGACTTGTCTTCGTCGGTCAATGGTCGCAAGCCGATGCCATGGTCCCGCAGCATCTGTTCCCAATAAGCAATCTGGTGGTAGTTAGACAATTTGAGCGAATCGTCCAGGTCCTCCCATTTCTTCATGGCCGGATCGCGCGGGGTGGCTGAGGCGACGTATTCTTCGTGGGCTTTGCGCGCTGCTTTCTCCCACTTGACACGCGCTTCCTGGCTCAAGGGCAGATCATCAACCGTCAGGAAGGCGCGCAAGGTCATGGTATCCATCGGCAGCCGGATCAGGTTGGGATGACTCTGCCAAGCGGGATCGAGAAATTGGCGCTCCTTTGGCAACGATATATCGTCAATGATGCCAACGCGCGCGCCCAACGCCAGCGCCATGGCGCACTCGGTGCGCGCGATTTTTCCAACCGCAAACGCAGTCACTTTAATCCGAGAAGCGTTGATTCCAGCGGAGATGAGGTCCGTCCAGCCTTGCAAGGGTTCCATGGGCGAAAAGTCTGACCCGGATGAACTGATGCGGAATCTGTAGCGCACGGGATTCTTATCTTCGTCAATCCCTCGCGGCAAGTGGTGCGGCAGGTAGCCAACACCCGTAATTTTCCCGTGCGAGGATTCCGCAAGGTCGCCCGCCAAGCCGCTAATGCCAGCGGTTGTTCCGCCGCATATTAACTTGAACGAAAGCCCTTCACAGCCGCGAAGGAGATGGGGCTTAAGTCCGTCAATATGGTTCTGGATTTCGCCGGAACATCCACCGGCCATAATCACGATTTTGTCCGTTGGCTTAAAATCGGGAGCGGCTTGTTTGTTGGAAGAAAGAGTCCCCAGCGATTTCCGGGCGTCCGCCTCTCCGGCGCGAATAGAGAGGGCCAGAAAGACTGCTCGTTCACACCAATCGAATCCCTCCAAATGCCTGCGGATACAGTGAAGCCGCCGCAACGTGTCGCGAAGGCGAGAGAGGGCGCGTCCCGCGGCGCAAGGGCGGCCCGGAATGCCGCAGTCACCACCCGCGCCGGATGGAGCGTCGCCGCGCTCCTCGCAAAGAAGGGTCAAGTGCGCAATGGCGTCCAGCGCTTCGTAGGGTTTGCCGAGCAGGAGCAAGAAAACGGCAAGGCTCGACCAGGCGGCAGGCAAATTTACGTTGCCTTCGATCTGTCTTTGACAGCGAATGATGGCCGCGTTGATCATCGGCGTGGACAACCGGACCGCATTGTCATTTGCAAGGTGCGCAGTCTCGAACTCCAGGTAACGGCTGAGGGTAACTGGTTCGGTGGCGTCGGCTTGGATCGCTTGATGGAACAACTCGCGCGCGGCCTGATCGTCCTCGCGTGCGACACAGTCGGCAAGCATGGAAAGCGTCTCGGAATCTTGCGGGATATGCTTGCACGCTTCTTCCAACAAGAAGCGGCCATCAAGAAACTCTTTGCTCTTCGGTTGGTCCCAATACATCTCCGTTAGGGCTTGGCCGAGGCGGCGCTCGATACCAAAGTGCCCCCTGTCGCGCAGCGGTGTCATCGCCTCGATGGCGATTTCGTATTGACCGCTCGCCAAAGCAAATCGCGCGAGACGCATAATCAGTCCGACATTGTTCTTATCCAACGCCAACACGAGACGGAGCCGGGCGATTTCTTCGTCAATCGCCTTTCGCCCGAAGTGGGCACCGTAATTCGATTCCAATTCTTTCAACGAGGCGAGCATGTGGCCGAAGCCCGTGTCCACGTCTTCGAGCATCGCGGACAAAGTAGCGTGCTGACGTTTGATGCGTCCGGGCACCTGGATTTCCGTCTTGTAAATGCTGTCGTGACCGAGAGAGGCGGCGGCGTGTTCAAGTAGCGTCCGCACCTGAATCTCCGCCTTGAGCGGGCGTCCGGCCGCCAGTGGGCCAAGCGTTTCTTCTGAAAAGCCCATCAGTTCGGCAGGAACCTCCACGTCAATCCGGGCGGTTTTCAACTTGGCGGGATTTACCTGCACAATGTAGTGAACTGAGCGATAGCCAAATTCGGTTGGCTTAAGACGTTGGCTGACGTCTTCGCTATTGGACCAATCAATGTCGAATGCGCTCTCAATGAATCTGCAGATCATCCGCACCTCGTCCGCCGTTTGTGTGATGACTCGTCCGCCGCACAAATCCGTCAGACGTACCAACGGATCGGGGGGCAGAGGATAGTCAGGCGATTGATAATCGCGGCGTTTGCGGAGAATTTTTTCCGCGAAACTCGGAATGCCCTTCGGGCGCACCTCGACGAAAGCCAGCGGCGCGAAATTCAGTTTGGCCTCGGTAAGAACCTTTTGCAGGAACTGGCTGTAGGTTTCGTAGGCGGGCCGAACTTTGCCGAATCGGGGTACATGAAGCGCAACCCATTTGGAGTCGGATAACGCCGCGGCCGCATCTGGATTAGTGAGAGGGCTTAGATCGGGACTTGCGCTCATTTGCCTGCTCCTTTCCTTTTCGCATAAGCCAGCATGAACTCACGGATTTGGGACGGCAGAACCTGCTGGTCTAATTCCGCCAACGGCACCCAGGCGAATTCGTCGTGCTCGTCGCTCAACTTCAACTCCCCGCCCGCCAGACGCGCTTCCATGCAAAGCATGACGACGTTCACTGCGGGCATCTCGAACTGTGTCGAACCTGCCAGGCCGGTGATTTCGATTTCAAGTGAAGTTTCCTCGCGCGTCTCGCGGAGAATTGCGTCAGCGAAGGCCTCGCCGTCGTCCACCTTTCCGCCGGGCCATTCCCAACAGCCGACGAAATGTTTGTTAGCCCGTGATCGGCGGAGCATCAGACAACGCTGCTGCTCGTCGAATATCACAGCTTTCACCGCCAGCTTAAAAGATTTGTTCATGCCGGACTGGCAAGGATAATGGCCCTGCCTGGCTCTCAAAGCAACAATTGAAGGCGCTTTGCAACCCACTCTGGGTGAGGCGGATGAAGATGTTGAATCGGTAAGGACGCGAGGGTATGGAGTCCGCATTACATCAGAATTTTCACGACCGCTGGACGGCGGTGGCGGAAGTCGCAATCCGCTCTGCGGGACCCGTCGAAGGATTGCCCGGAAAACCGTAGTTGATTGATAAAAAGGCTCGAAACAATCCAGCGCGCAGAATCCTAAACGCGGGACTCCCGGAGACGGTCAGCGGGTCAAGATGGACCGCAGAGGGAACCAGGGCGAGGAATATCTTGACGCGCTGACCGGCGACATAAAATGGAAAATCAGGTTCGCGCGCGCCCGTGACTGCTCGTTTGAGCAGTAAGCGCATAGATTTGCCAACTCCGACCAGATGGGGTGTCGCTTCCGCCCACCCTTCAGCGCGTAAGCTGAAGGCATTCCTCCGGTATCCAGTTGTCAAACGTCTCCGATGATTTCGGGTCTTCCGAGATGGAGAATTTGTAAATCCATCTGTCGTCCTTAAATTGCGACGCGATTACATAGCCCTCGTCATTGCCCAATTGCTCGCAAATCACGCGGACTTTGTTCAATTCTGAAAAACACGGCTCCATTTACGGGAGTTTTTTGGGGGTTTTTGGAAAATTGGCCCGAATTCAATTCAAAATTGAAGCTGACTGCGGCGAGTTCCGCCGCGAATATGGGCCTTTGACACTTGACGAGGCTTCGGTCTGGGGTCGGCACGCGGGGAGTGGAGCGTAGGCGTAGAATGGGGGATTGGGGGCACTCGGAGCCATAGCGCAACGACGAGGGCCGAGCCTCGGACGGAAGCCGCGCAGTCAAAGCGACGAATTTGAACCCATCGGCGGTTCATTATCGTCGGTAGCCGAATCCTGTCAGGATTCCCCGGCTGGCTGCCGTTGGCGATATTCAGCGAGTTTTTCCTGATAAAACGATTCTGCCCGGCCCGTTCGTTGCTCAACGCTTTCTGGCAGGATGAAAATGTCAAAATGATTTTCCAGATAAGAGAGGTCAATCTTCCATTGCCTTTGAGAACGGTTTCGCCAGAGGTCGAATTGCTCACTCACGTATGCGCGGGCTTGTGAGCGTAAGCACGAAAACTGAGCCAAATTGGCGGTGATTTTAGCGCGGTTGGTGATGGAGGATGGGCTGGCTCCCTTGGTTTTCTTGAACAGCCCCAATATTTGGAACCCCCGCAGAGGCTTGCCC
>JBKQWF010000050.1:0-40862 GCA_052139695.1 Limisphaerales bacterium | reverse complement strand
AAAAGCGGGTCAAGGCGCTGGGCGCAGAGGCTTTCCAAGTGATGGAGGGGATGGCGGCGCAAGGCGAGGCCCGCGGCTTTGAGCGGGGAGTGGAATTTGCCGAAGAGAGGAGCGGTGGTAAACATATATATATCTGTATTACTACAGATATATAGGTTGACAGTCAAGCCCGACTTTGCCATGATGGAGCCATGCCGCGCACCGCCGCACATCCTTTGGGTTCCCGCCCTCCTGCTTATGAAAAACTCTTGGCCCGCCTGGCCCGCGCCGGTTGGTTTTGTGATGGCACCGTGGTCTGCCGAACTCTTCGACGCAGAGTGGCGGGCCAGTGGGTCAATAAAGGACCGTACTACCTCTGGACCGCCAAACGCGACGGTAAGACCGTCTGCCACGCTTTGTCTAAAAACCAATACCTAGCGGCCCAACAAGCCATTGCGGCCCACCGTCAGGTCAGGAATATTCTGGAGAAACTACAGACCATGATACTGGAAACGATCCTCAAAAAAGTGCCCGGAGTCCCAAAACGCAAGTAGCTTATAACACGTAAGTTGCGCGCTATCTACGTGCCATTCGCCTTTATGTCCCGATCACGCGTTGGGTTCAGCTTGGCGTCTCGAATATCGATCAACCCCCGAATGTCTGCGCCATCACCTCTCCGACCAACGGGCAGAACTTTCAGGGGCCGGCCAGCCTGACGGTCAGTGTCAATGCCGGTGATCCGGATACGAACGATTCCATCGTGCTGGTCAATGTGTTCCTCGACGGCGTCCTGGCCGCCTCGACCGGCGCGATGCCGTTCCATTGCACTCTCCCGAACGTAGGGGCCGGCAGCCATACGCTTTATGCCGAGGCATACGACACGGCTGAAGCCAGGATGACTTCGGACACCATCGACATCTTCGTGGCGCCCTTTGCCAGCACGAACTACGCCGCTCAGGTCATGGCCGATTCGCCGCTCTATTATTGGCGTTTCAACGAAACGAACGGCAGCGCCATTGCCTATGATAGTTGCCGGAGGCTTGATGCGACTTACGGCGCCAACACGACCAATGGCATCTCTGGCGCGCCCAATCCGCCGTTCTATGGATTCGAAGCGACCAATGCCGTTGTCGCGATGGACAATACGGTTTCCACACCCGGCGCCGGATATGTGACCGCGCCGGCCTTGAACTTGAGCACCAACGCGGCAATCATCCTCGCCTGGCTTTACCCCAACGCGCACATTACCAACTCTGACGGAGTGGTTTTCTCCCGCAACAGCACTTACCCGGTTGGACTGAACTACCTTGGCCCGCGTTTCCCCGCCGACGAAATCGGCTACACTTGGAACCATGACAATGCCAACACCTACTATTGGCCCAGCAAATTGTTCGTGCCGCCCGGCCAATGGTCGTTTGTCGCTCTGACCATCGCGCCCAACCAGGCCACACTCTATCTAGGCTCCAACGGGGTGCTGCTTTCCGCGACCAATGCCATCGCCCACGACGCCGAGCCGTGGGACGGGCCCACCGCCATTGGAGCCGACACGTTGAGCGTTCCTGGCAGCGTGTTCAACGGCGAGATTGATGAAGTGGCCGTGTTCAATTACACCTTGTCGCCCGCGCAAATCGGAGCCCTCTACTCGATGGCCGTTCTCGGCAGTCCCATCAGCCTCAGTTGCCAGACCATCGGCGCGAACCTGATGCTCAGTTGGCCGCACGGCACGCTGCTACAGGCGACGAACCTCAACGGCGCCTGGACGCCCGTGGCCGGCGCCGCGCCCCCTTCCTTCACCGTGACGCCGGCGGGCCAATTGTTTTACCGGGTGCGAGTTTATCCCTGAACCGTCTTGGGGTTTGAGTGCGGGACAAGCATCTTCACATCCGGATCAACATGTCGGAGGTGAAGGGTCAGGAGTCTGTCAAGCGGGCGCTGGAGATCGCGGCGGTGGGCGGACACAACGTGCCAACGTGCTTATATTATTTGCATTATGGAACTTTGATAATCAAGGAGTTGCCACCTCGAATTCCCCAGCTGAGAATTCGCCAGGCACAGGGCGTTCGCCGAGGTGAAAAACGCGACACAATGATTGATAGACAACGATTAATGTTAATGTGAACCTGCCTTTGCGAATGCGGCCGTCATTCGCCGGCCAGTTCGGTTTCGAGTTGATACACATGATCCGCCACCGCGTCGCCATAACCCCATCCAATGCCACTCGCGCTGGATTCCAACCGCTGCACCCGCTCGCGAAATTTGAGATAAAGCTCCCCGCCCTCCTTTGTCAAAGTCTGCGCCAACTCGTTTAGCACAGATTCAAGGCTGTTGTAGAAAGACTCGTTGATGTCGCCGAACTCCCGCGTGAACTCTGTGCCGTTTTCCACATAGGTCAGCATCAGGTCAATTGTGCCCTCCAGGTTGCCGGTGGCCTTTCGGTAATCGCGGATGGCTTTCCGCGCCTCGCCCAGTTTGAGTTTTCCGAAGCCCCGTACCGGGAAGAACTGTTCCACGATTTTGCGCCGGTATTTGTCCAGCGCCGCTCCGGCGTTTTCCTCAGCCGGAAAACGGGCGAGAAGAAAGTCGCGGTTGTCTGGCGTGGCATCATAAAGGTCTTTCACGAGCGCGATCAAAGCAGGTTTCGACCAATTGCTGATCTGCTGGCGAACCATTGGCCAGCCAGCCGGTTTTTTGGCGCTCATATGGCAATGATTTGAAAGCCGACGGTGATGGACGGCGAGGCTCCTGTTGGATTTTGGGCCTGCTTCATCTGGCGCTTCTTGCTTTGGAGAGCAATTCACGAGCGTCAGATAACCGCTTGGCTACGTCGTAATCTTCGGCGTCTTTTACGGGACGCGCGAGCGCCGCTTCAAGGACGCCGATCGCCCGCTGAATGCGCGGGGGATCGCAGGCGCCCCTAAAAGAGCTGCCGAGAAGGCCGTCGGCAAGGGTCACATACGCAATGGCTTGGTCTGGAAAATCGTGAAAAAGTTTCTCGCAGCATTCTTCAGCCTCCCTATCGCGTTGCAAATGGAATAGAAGTTCGCCCAGATCGCCGAGCAAATTCGATCGGGTTTCTTCCTGCGGTAAAGCCTGAAGAACCTCGCGAATAAACCGGACGCCAATCTCGCCGCTTTCCTTGTCATCCACGGAAGCTTTCCGCGACTCCAGACGAAAATCCACGCACCAATTAGAGAGACACTGGGACATGCGCGGAAAAAGCTCTTCGCCCGCTTCATTAAGGCTTCCCATTTCTGGATTCAAGCGTGGCCGCAGGGCTTCCCAAACTTTCCACCAACTCGCCATTGCCTGTTTGGGTTTCTGTTGGTGCAACAAACCGTATCCCTCGCACACCCAATCATCGATCATTTCCAATGATGGATGATCCGGACAGAACCGACGCCACAACTCGCATGCCGCCAGCCCAAGAAAATCTTGGTCCGCCAAACTCAACCCGGCCAGCGGGCGTGCCCATTCCTCAGCGATGAGCCACGCTGACTGCCGACCTTTGGCCGACTCAATAAAATCCGCCCGGTCATACGACAACACGCCGATCAGCGCCAAACGGCTTTCGATCTCCTCGTTCGTCATTCTCGCCACCCGGGAGGCCCGCCACATTTGCTGAATGCCTGCGCGCACTTTTGGCCCGGCGCCCTCCAGCATCCGTGGATCATCCCGCAACTTAATTATTACGTAAGGATGAATCTGAACCAGGCCGCCAGGCCGGAGGGCCTCTTCCAAAGCGGCCTGTGTGCAATAAGACGTAACAGCAGGGTAAAATCGCGGTTCGGCTGGTTCAGCCGGGACTGCGGCGGTTTCCTTAACCGTTTTGCCAAGACAACACTTCTTATACTTCTTCCCGCTTCCGCAAGAACAAGGATCATTTCGGCCAGGAGTTCCAGGTCTCATTCTTCGGTGTTGCGAAGGGCTTCGCGGCCCGCGGCTTGGGTGACTACGCCCGCATCGGCGCACTGACGAACAGTGGTCCGCAATTCCAATCGGTGGAGCGGCATGAAAAATATCGGCTCACGATGGCGCGATCGATAACGCAACGCCGCGGCTGTATGGTCGTTTGGGACGTATAAAGCAACCAAATATGAGGTGTCAAAATAGGTTTTCAACTCCTCACGCGCTCAAATACCTCGGACACTCCTGGGATCGGTTTTGTGGAGATGCGATTGAGTCGGAATGCAGCCGCAGATTTGCCGGGCTTGCCTTTGGAAGTTGGAATGAGTTTAACCCACGGTTTGCCCCCGTGCGTAACCAAGACCGTTTCCCCCGCGTGTGCCAAGTCGGCAATGGTATCGAAACCTTGACTCGCTTCCTGCTTCGTAATCGTCTTCATCGGATCCAAATCTGCGCCGCTTCAGGGAGAATTGCAAGAGGCGCGAAACTACGCCGCCAGCGCCGCTCAGGCTAGCGGAGCAAGCGTGGCTCAATTCGGGTTCCGCGTGATGGTCAGATCGGACAAACAAGTCGTCCTCGGGCGTTGCCGCAACGGGATGCCACTGGGCAAATGGCTTAAGGGCCGTGAGGCGGACGTGAAGCAATCCCTTCTCGAAATCCTGATTTCGGCCCTTCAACAAATGCTTGGTGCCTTTCGTAGAGGTTTTGCAACTTGAGGTTTTGCTCGGCGAGGCCGTTTTGGCCGTGTGCCAGCGCGACGGACCGGGCTTTCTGCGCCCAGGCGACGGCTTCGTCGAAGCGGCCTGCGGCAGCGTAGGCGTTGGCCAGCGTGCCAATCCTTAAAGCTTCGTTGGTATGAGTCAGAGTGCAAGCGCGGGAGGCCAGGGCAACGGCCTCGGGGCCGTTGCGGAGGGAAGGGTCGTCGGAGGCGGCCAGCATCCAGGCGAGGTTGTTTAAGACATCGGGAAAGTCAGGGTGCAGTTTTAAGGCTTCCCGATATTGCGTAATAGCTTCCCGTTGCTTGCGCTGCAAGGCTAGGACGCGGGCCCATTCGTAATGCGCCAGCGCCTCGGCAGGTTCGAGACGCACGGCAAGGGCAAACTCCCGTTCGGCTCCGTCGAGTTCGTGCCGGCGGGCCAGCGCATAGCCGAGGCAGAGGTGGAGCGGGCCGCTCCCGGCTTCATAGGCCAGGCCTTGCCGCGCCTGAATTTCGGCTTCATCGTTCTTGCCTGCTTGCAGGAGCAGTTTGGCCAGTTCGACCCGCTGGTCGGTGGACTGCGGGTAAATGCGCAATCCGCGCTGCAAGGCGGCGATGGCTTCGTTGGTCTGGCCCTGCTTTTCCAGAACATCGCCGAGGAACTTGTAGCCCACACTGTAATAGGGCGCGATTTCCACCGCGCGCTGGCATTCCTGGCGGGCCTGGGCGTAAAGGCCGAGGTCTGTCAAAAAGGCGCCATAACTGCCGTGCGCCAGGTAATTGTCCGGATCCAGCGCCAGCGCGCGGCAGAAAAGCGTGCCGCTGTTGCACCAATAACCCAAATCAGCGCGCGATTCGGCCGCGCACAATAACAACATAGCCCCGGCCCCCGCCGCGCGGAGCGCCGGCCGCAGGTGCCACCACTGGGCCAATTCCGCGCCTCCCCACACGATGATCATGCAAAAGCCAATCGATGGTATGTAAGTGAAGCGGTCAGCCAGCGCTTGCAGCCCCGTTTGGGACAATCCCATCACCGGAAAAAGCGTGCCAACAAACCACAGCCACCCTGCCAGGAAATATGGATGATCGCGCCGCAGCCGCCAGGCGCCCGCGGTCACGCCTGGCAAAACGGCGATGGCCAGCAACAGCCGCCACGCCGGCCAATGAAAAACAAACGGATAGTACACGCTCAGGTTGGCCGGCCACAAAAGCTTGTCAATATAACGCGTGTAGGAGATCAGCGCGTTGTCCACCCGCTGGTGCAACGGCAAAAACGCAAACGTTACGGCGCCGCCGGCGCGTCGCGCTGCCGGCGCGTCGCGCTGCCGTAATCGTGACCCACGAGGAAGCCGCCGCCAGGACCATAAATGGAACCTTTTCGAGGATGATCTTTTTGACGGGCACAACGCCCAAGCGCCGCAAAGGCCACCAGTCCAGCAGCCACAGCACGCACGGCAGCGTGATCACCATCGGCTTCGCCGTCAGGCCAAGCGCATAGGCGGCGAGCGTCAACACGTAAAACCTTTTGGCCGCCGCGGAGCCGCTGGCCGCCTGCGCGAAGCGCGCGTAAGTCCACAGCGCGCCCATCCAAAAAACGGCGCAGAGGACGTCCTTTCGTTCCGCAATCCAGGCGACCGATTCAACCCGCAGGGGATGCCAGGCAAAGAGGGCCGCCACGGCCGCGCTCCGCCACGTTGCGCCGGTCAACTGTCGCAACGCCAGAAATAGAAGGACGCTGCTCACCGCGTGCAGGGCCACATTTTCAAGGTGCGGCGGGCCGGGCCGCAGGCCGAAAAGCTGGCAATCCAGCAGGTGCGACAGCCACGTCAACGGTTGCCAATAGCTGGCGTAACCCGCCTGAAAACACCACAGAAACGACTCCCGGTTGAAACCATACTTGACATGAGGATTTTGCACGATGTAAAGGACATCGTCAAAATTGACGAAATCGAACCCCCGCACCGGCCAATAGAGGAGCGAGGTGCCCGCGACCAGGACAGCCACGATCCACAATCTTTTTTGTTGTTCCTGAACTTTCACCGGGGGTTAGATCTGTTTGACAGAAGCGCGCGGATGACGGCCGGAAAACGGCCCAAGCTCGCGCATTTCCGTCTGGGCGTTTACCAATATTGGATGGCTGACCTGCTGATGGTTTCTCGGTTCACGTCTGATCGGGGTGTTTCCAGGGGGCGCGGTAGGCGCGCTTGAGCAAACGCGCGGCCGCGGGATTGTCCACGATTGTTTCGCCGTCCCAAGTGATTTTGGCCTGGGTATCGTAGCTGATCATAGCCAGCTTGACGGCGGTCGTGCTCATCCAGGCGTCTTCAATCTGGCAACCGGGTCGTTGGCGGCTGCGAACGGAGCTAAGAAATTCGGCGACATGCAGGCCGCTCATGTCGGCCGTGGATTCGTTGACCTGGCGGTCCTTGGCGTGTCCGCGCGGGATGATTTCCCAGCGGTCATCCGTTACAAAAATAGTCTCCTTTTCGCCGTAAAGGAAAACGCCGTTGGCCAACTGCGGTGCGCATTCTTCCGCTCCCCAGATACGGTGGCGCCAGGTCAATGGGCAGGTGGCAAATTCAAAGTGCGCGGTGAAGACGTCCGGGGTGGTGATTTTATGATTGAAATAATAAAGCCCGCCCGCGGCGGTGACCGCCTTGGGCATGCCTTCGGCGAGGATGAAGCGCGTGGCGTCGATTAAGTGGATTCCCCAATCGACGAGGTGCCCGTGGCCGGTGGTTTTCTCCAGGCGCCAGTTCATGTGGCCGACTTGCGGGCTGTACGGAATCTTGGGTGCCGGTCCGCACCACAGGTCCCAATCCAATGATGCGGGCGGCGGTTGGGGCGTGGCGTCTTTGAGCCCGGCGGTGTAGTGGATGTTGGCCTCGGCGCAAACGATGCGCCCGGCGTTGCCGGCTTGGACATGTTCGCGGGCCGCCAGGAAAGCAGGGCCTTTGCGCCGCTGAAACCCGATTTGCACGATGCGGTCGCTCTTTCTGACGGCATCGACCATGGCGCGCCCTTCGCGAATGTCGTAGGCCAGCGGCTTTTCGCAATAAATATCCAGGCCATGGTCGAGGGCGGCGATGAGTTGAAGGGCGTGCCAATGCGGCGGAGTAGCAATGATCACGGCCTGGAGGCCGGGCGCTTTGAGCAAATCTTCATAAAGCTTGAAGGTCAGCGGCCCCGCGCCTTGGAGACTCGTCAATTCATCCGCGCTTTGCTTCAAGTGGTCGCTGTCCACGTCACAAATGGCGATGAATTCGACGCCTCCGGCCTTAAGGGCCGCCTTGGCATCGAGCATCCCCCACCAACCGCAGCCGATGAGGCCGAGCTTAAGCTTTGCGTCGGAAGCCCGGGCTGGGAGTGTTCCGGGCAATTGACTGAGCGCGACTGCCCCGGCAGCCGTGCTTTGCAGAAAGTGGCGGCGGGAAATGGGATTCATGGAACGGTAAGTGCCAGAAAGCATCGGCACCCGCAAACATAAACTGGACAACATAAACTGGACACTCCACCTGAAATCTGTCGTTCGCGTGATAGGGCTGGCGGCCAGGTCCGTCTGCGCCTCGATCCTCAGGCCATCTCGAGGCCGCGCATGGCGCCGGTCGCGGAGGCGAATTTGTCGGTTTCGATGCCCATCCGCTGGAGCATGGAAACGAAGAGATTGGGCAGGGGATAGTTGCGGTCACGGTCAAAAGCCAGGTGCTGGCCGTGTTTGAAACCGCCTCCAGCCAAGAGAGTGGGCAAATTGGTGGTCACATGGGTGTCGGCATTTCCCAGGTTCGTGCCATAGAGAATCATGGTTTGATCCAGCAAGGTGCCGCCGTTCTCCTTGACGGATTCCAGTTCGGAAAACAGTCCGGCGAGGAGTTTCATGTGCCATTGGTCAATGGCTTTCAATTCCGAGAGCTTGGCGGCGGAATGGCCGTGATGCGAAAGGTTATGGTAACCGTCGGAGGCCGTCCGGTCGCCGATTTTGATGGCCGGGGAGTTGACGCTGTCCAGCAAGAGGGCGACGACGCGAGTGGAATCGGTCTCAAAGGCGAGGCGGGCCATGTCGTACATGAGGCGGACCTTGTCCATGTATTCGCGAGGGCTGGTCGGGTCGAGCGGGACAGGGACGGTGACGACGGGTTTGGGTTTTCGTTCCCATTCGCGGGACATGGTCATGCGGCGTTCGAGGTCGCGGACGCTGGTAAAGTATTGATCGAGGCGATCACGATCACGCGGACCCAAGTCGCGTTGGAGGTCGTGGGCCTGGCCGGCCAGGACGTCGAGAATGCTTTGGCCCAGTTCCAGGCGGCGGACTTGGTTCTGGACTTCCGCCGACGTCCCTTGCACGAACATCCGCTTGAAGACTTCCGAAGGCTTTTCATCGCAGGGAATGAGCACACCCGAGCCCGTCCAGGCAAGGCTGCGCGAGCCGCGTTCGACGTTCACGCCCAGGTTGAAGGAGGGGAATCGGGTCAGATGGCCGATCCGCTCGGCGATATACTGGTCCAGGGAAATCGTGTTCCGAAAACCGCTCCGCCCGGGGTGTGGCGCCGCCGTAAGGAAGCAAATATCGGCCGGGTGGCCGCCATCAACGTCGGGATGAGAGACTCCGCTGAAAACAGTCAGGTCGTCCTGATACTCGCGAAGAATCTCAAGATACGGAGAAGGAGCGTAGCCGCGTCCCGTTTGCGCGGGGAAAAAGTTGTCCGGGACGAGGCCGAGATTGTTGCAGATGGCCAACATGCGGCGCGGCCGGGGGTCGGGGGAATCCGCGTCCGCCGCCCTGGCAAAGCCGGGAAGCATCGCGTCCAGCAAGGGCAACGAAAGAACAATGCCAGCGCCGCGCAAAAATTTGCGCCGCGATAAGCGTTTCTTAGCCGCAATATTGGAACCAATCATAGGCTTGCGAACCGGCGCTCTAATAGACGGGGCCGCGCGATCATTTATTTAAGAATAAATCGCTCCGCACAATTTCATGGATCAACGCGCGCACACCGTAGCCGTCCGCTTTGCCGCGGGCCAGGATTTGCGCCAGTTGCGGCCGGTCGGAAAAGCGAACGGGAGCGCCGGTCGCATAGATGACCAATTGCTGGGCCAGGTTGCGGGCCAGTTGGTCGGGGTCGGCCAGCAATTCCTGCTTCAGTTCGCGGATGCCGGCGAATTTCCGGCCGTCGGCCAGCTCGCCGCTGGTGTCAACCGGCAGGCCGAGGCGATAATGGAAGTTGACGCCATTGTGGCCCGAGCCGGCGGCCGGTTCGCCTTCCGCCGTCGAGCGATACTGGTCTCTATAACCGCCCATGACGTCAAAGCACTCCAACGCGAAACCGGGAGGATCGATGTTGCGATGGCAGGCCGCGCACGATTCCTGGCTGCGATGTTTGGCCAATTGCTCGCGGATGGTAGTCGCTCCGCGAATATCCGGCTCGACCGCGGGAACGCCGGGCGGAGGGGGGTGGGGCGGCTTGCCGAGGATTCGGGCCATGATCCACGCCCCCCGTTTGACGGGAGAAGTGGTGGTGCCGTTGGAGGTGACTTTGAGGATGCTGGCTTGCGTTAATAATCCCCCACGAAGACAGGCTGGAGGCAGGGAAACGGGTTTCAACTGAACGCCTTTCACGCCGGAGATGCCATAATGGCTGGCCAGCCGCTCATTCAAGACGGAGAAATCCGAGGCGACAATGTTGGTCACGCTCAGGTTTCTTCGGACAAGTTCGGCGAAAAAGAGTTGCGTCTCGGCAGTCATGGATTCCACCAATAGATCGTCCAATTGGTATTCGGGATAGAGCTGTTCATCGGGTGCGGTTCCAGCGATGAGGCGCAAATCGAGCCAATAATCGAGAAACGCGTTGACGAAACGTCGCGAGCGAGGGTCGTCCAGGAGACGATCAGTTTGCTGGGACAACACGCCAGGCCGGTGAAGCTGATGGCGCTCTGCTAGCCGGCGCAATTCGTCGTCCGGGCAGGAATTCCACAGGAAATAGGAAAGGCGTTCCGCGAGGGCGAAATCATCCAGCCGCCCTGGCTTTTCCTTAAAATAAAGAAAACCGGGAGAACTCAGGACGGCAGTGTAGCCGGCGATCATGGCATCGGTAAAACCGTAACCCTGCCGCAAGGCCGTGTGGATCAGACCCAAAAACGGCTGCAGGTCTTCGTCGTGGAGCGGAGCCCGATAGGCTTGGCTCATGAAGCCGCGGAGGAGGGATTCGGCATCGCGCGCGGGGTCCTTGGAGACGACTTCGACGGCGGACTCTGAGCCGTTCGTTGTCGATTTCTCGAGGGGCAACTTTCCAAAAAGAAGCCGGTGACCCGGTGGAGGCCATTGTTCGAGCAAAGATCCCTCCACTTCCATCCATTTGAAGGCGACGGCGGGCATGCCCTCAGGCGTGGCCAAAGGATTATGAAAATCAGGCGGTCTGGAGCGGAAGAGGCGCGCGGCATCCGGCCGAATCGTTTCGCCTGCCTGGAGCCAGACTTCCATTTCAGAAACGGTGGGATCGGGGAGGGCATCAAAGCTCCCCAAAGAGCGAAGGCTCAAAGGGGGCACTTCCGCGTAGAGGGTGACCGGTTCGGAACGGTGGGCGCGGGAAACCTCCGTGAATTTAGGCCCCATCCAAACGCTATAAGCAGAAAAACGCAGTTTATACCGGCCGGAGATGGGAGCGCGGAATTTTCCGAAGCGAATTTCCGTCGGCTCGTAGGTGCTCACGACGACGGCGAGGGCTTCCTGCTCGCGGACCGACGGAGTTTTGGAGATGTCGGGGCGTTGTGGTTTGTCTTGGGCCATCAAGTTGGTTTGCAATTCCAGGCCAACCAGTGGGAAAGTCCGGCGGTTGAGCGGGCCTTCCAGCTTGATTCTGCCGAAGAACTCGCCTTCGTCCCAGGTGTAAAAGCGATTGGTCTGGGTTTCGGGCCGTTCGACTTCCGGCGCGATGACCTTCCTCAATGCATAATCCGAGGCGCTCAGATAGCGCGCCATTTGCACATGGGAAACATCGAGAGCATCCCCCACTTTATTGAAACCAAAAGCCACACTGTCTTCCGGCAGGAAATTCTTGACCTCCAGATAAGGAGCGTGGAGAAGGTCGCGAAGCGTTGCCTCGTACTCGTATCGATTCAACCGGCGCTCCGTCGCGCGGCCTTCGAGTTTGTCCTTATTCTTCTGGAAGTCCGTCAGCGACGACGAAACCGTCTGGAGGAAAGACGTGAGGTCGGACTCTTTGGGGCGAGGTTTCTTTTTTGGCGGCATTTCTCCGGCGCTGACCCGGTCATAGATGGTGACCCATTCGGTGAAGTTCTGGGGATCGGCTGGATCGGTTTTCAACGCCGTCAGATTCAGGCCGCCTTTCATGATCTCGGCGTCATGACAGTCAAAGCAGTGGTTTTCCAGAAAGGCATGGCAATCGGAAAGCGCCGCCTGTCCGGTAAGGGGAAGCAGGGCCGTTGCGGCGAAACAAATGAACCAAAAATCTTTCACGTAACCATATCAGACGAGCGAATGCCTGAAATTATTGTGCCGATTTGATGAGCGCGAAGAGTCCAGCAGGGTCTGGTTAGGCAATCGACAACAGTTCCACTTCAAAGATGAGCGTTGCGTTTGGCGGGATGGCACCCGGGTAACCTGCTTCGCCATAGGCCAACTCAGGAGGGATAGTCAACCGCACTTTGTCGCCCACCCGCATGGCCGCGACTCCCTGATCCCATCCTTGAATCACCTGACCATGGCCCAAGACAAAAACAAACGGACCATCCCGCTCCACCGAGCTGTCGAACTTAGTGCCGTCCGTCAACCATCCCGTATAATGGACCGTGACGGTGTCACCGCTTTTTGGTGAGGTGCCGTTTCCGGCAGTTATTTTTTCGATTTTCATACAGAATTTACGATGAGTTGCCTGTGTTGGATCGCCCCAGCTTCACTTTGAGTCGGTAAAAACCGCTTTGATTGCGTCGAGATAAGCCATGCCGTGAACCGTGTCGGGTTCCAGATAACTGCCTTCCGTCCATTCGTTCCAGCAATTTAGGTTAAGGATGCGCAGGCCGTTGGTCTCCGCGAGCAGGCGTTGTTTGGCCAGTTCCAAGGCGGAGCGTTGATTTTATTGGCCATGACCGCCGGATCAGATTCGTCCTGGTAACCCCACAATGGCGCGTGCGGTTGCTGATGTCCGGGAAATCGCGGCTTCGCCGTCTTGACCAGTTCCGATTCCGACCAGTCCGCGCCCTTGGTCTTGGCGTTGCGCGGGTCGCCTGGATGATAATTGCCAAAGTAATAACTGACGAGGGTGACTGAGCGGGTGGCGGAGGAGGCATTGGTGGCGTCGGCGCCAGTAAGCCTGCTGGCGGCAGTCGCGACGGCCAGCAACATCATTGTTAGGGAAAAATGGGAGCGGGAGAATTTGGTGGATCTCATGATGCAGCTTTATGTTGATCGAGAACAGCCACGTTTGACAGCGAAAAGGGCGCGATGAAAAGTGTCGCGCAGGGCGCGGCGCTCCGTGCGCGCCGCCTCGGCGGAGTTTGACGGGTATGCATAGACCGCAAGCAGAACGCTTCCTTTTTCCAGCGGAGATTTCAGGCCCGCCGCAGGCCGGGCAATCGCCACGGCTCGCGGTAATCCGCGCTGACGAGTCGGTTCGCTTCGTCGTCGCCGGCGACTTTTTCCGCAACGGCGTCCCACACGATTTTATGGCCTGTCCGATAGGCGATGTTGCCCAGGTGCGCCAAGGCCGAGACGCGATGGCCCAGTTCCAGGTTCAACACCGGCTGCCGGCGCGATTGGCAGCAGTCCAGGAAGTTGCGCACATGCAGCGGGCGCGGGTCGCCAGAGCTGGGCTGCCGCCGGGAATCAATGTTCCCGCGCTTGCGCTCGGTCGCCAATTCCCAGCCCTCGTCGTTCACGATGATGCACCCCTCCGTGCCGTGCCACTCGATGCCCCAAGAGCGGCCGTTGAGTCCGTTGTTCAATCCCGCCCGATGCTCCCAAATGAGCTGACACGATGGGAATTCGTAAACGGTGACCTGGGAGTCCGGCGTTTGCGAATCGTCGTCAAATATAAATTTGCCCCCGCACGAAGTCACCGATTTCGGATTCGCGTCTGGCAGTCCCATCGAGGCGATGTTCAGCAGATGCACTCCCCAGTCCGTCATCAGGCCGCCCGCGTAATCCCAGAACCAGCGGAAGTTGAAGTGAAACCGGTTCTGGTTGAACTCGCGCCTGGGGGCGGGACCGAGCCAGAAGTCGTAATCCACCCCGCCGGGCGGCTGGCTGTCCGCCACGTGCCCGATGCTCGGCAGCCAGTCGAGAAAGGCCCATGCCCGCGCCAGGCTTACCTTGCCGAGCTTGCCGGAGCGGATGATCTCAGCGGCTTCCACAATGTGCGGGGCGCTGCGCCATTGGGAGCCCATCTGCACGATGCGATTGTGCTGTCTTGAAGCCTCCAGCATGGCTCGCCCCTCGCCAATCGATTTGGCCAGCGGCTTCTCCACGTAAATGTCTTTGCCCGCTTGCGCCGCCATCACCATCGGCAACGCATGCCAATGGTCTGGCGTCGCGATCAGGACCACGTCCACGTCCTTGCGGTCGAGCACGCGTCGAAAATCCTTCACGGCGTCCGGCGTCTGGTTCCGCTTGCTCTGGCAGATCGCCACGCCTTTGGCGATCTGCGCGTCGTCCACGTCGCAAATCACCGCGCAATCGACCTCTGGATTAAGGAAAAAACATTCCAAATCGCCCTGGCCCATCCCACCGCAGCCGATCAGACCGAGGCGAATCCTGTCGTTCGGTCCCGGTTTTCCGGCGTGGGCACTTCGAATGAATGGCGAGGCCATCGCCCCAAAGGCAATCGTGCCGAGCGCTGCTTTACCGACGAATTTGCGACGTGTCATCTTTTGCATAAAACCAGTATCGTGAAGCTTTACGCTGGTGTAGTGCTTCAGTAAAACCTTTACACAATCCCCTCTCCCGGCCTGCGGCCACCCTCTCCCCGCTTTGCAGGGAGAGGGGTTCATTGTAAAGCCATTTCTGTAAAAGCACACGCTAGCGCATCATGGCGGCCTGCGGCAATGACGCATTCGCGTCAACGCCTATTTCTTGGCTACTCGCTCCGCAATTGGAAGAATTGTTCCGCCCAGGACACGGCGTTGGTGTAGGGGCTTGAACTTCCCACGATTTTGGTGAATCCGCTCCCCAGGGAATCCGCCTGGTAGAGGAAGTAAGAAGGGTCGTCCCACGTCAGAACGGGTTTGTTGTCAAGCAGGGT
The DNA here is from genome assembly GCA_052139695.1 of Limisphaerales bacterium. Taxonomy (GTDB): domain Bacteria; phylum Verrucomicrobiota; class Verrucomicrobiia; order Limisphaerales; family Palsa-1400; genus PLGF01. The sequence goes on along the minus strand of JBKQWF010000050.1, from coordinate 26,036 downwards.
GATCCGCAGCGTGGGCTGCAGCGCCAATTCAAAGATGGCGCCCACCCCCAGGGAAATGCCTTGGATGCCGGCTCCGCTTGTGCCGTAGAGGGTCCCTCCGCCCAGGACGAGCGCGTCGGGATTGCCCCCATCAGTGTATTGGAAGGAGTGGAGGACCGTAAAGCCCGTGCCATTGGTGTTGATTTGAAAGATCGTGCCTTGGCCGCCCGCGCCGCTTGTCGAGGTGGTCCCATACATCTTGCTCCCTGCCAGCACGAGGCCGGTGTAGCCATAAGGGTAGGCGCCAGTGGTGTTGGCCCCACTTTGGGCCTGAAAGTCAAAGAGGTTTGTAAATCCCAGCCCGTTGATCCCGACGCTGAAGATGTTCCCACCCCCGTTGGTGCCACCCTGATAGGTGACGCCATAGAGGGTGCCCCCCGCCAGCGTCGGCGAGCCGTAAGGCGCCCAGCCGCTGGCGCCGTCAAAGTCAAAGAAATCCTGGTAACCCGTGCCGTCCAGGCCAAAGCTATAGATAAGCCCGTGGTTGGAGGCCACTCCGTAATAGCCAAACCCGTAAAGCACTCCATTGGTTATGGCCAGGCCCCCGTATGGATCGATTAGCTCATCAAAGTCGTAAAGCTTGGCAAAGCTCAGGTCGCTGAGTTGGAGGCTGAAGATGGTGCCGTCCTGGTTGGTTCCCCCTCCCACCGTGGTGCCGTAGAGGGTGTTGCCGCCGCGGATGAGCCCGTTGGCCGGATTGGCTCCGTCCGTGTAGTCAAAGGCGTGCAGGACGGCAAATCCCGTGCCGTTGGTGTTGATCTTAAACACGGTCCCCGCAAAGTGCGTTCCCCCGTAAAAAGTCGTCCCATAGAGCGTGTTGCTGATCAGGATCAGGCCGGGGCTGGGCGTGTCTCCGATGCTTTCGGGGTAGGTGCTGCTGGCGGCCACATAGGGCCCGTCGTAGAAGCTCAGAAGGTTGGTGAAGTTACTCCCGTCCGTGTTGACCCGGAAGATGGTTCCCAGACCGGCGGCGCCCCGGCGGCGGCCGTGCCAAAAAGGGTTGACCCGGAAAGCACCAATCCGTTGGGCCCGGCCCCGTCGCTGTTGGTGGCTTGCGGATTTGTCCCCGAGGCAAAGGCATCGGGGCTGAAGATGTAGATGTTGGTCAAGAGAGGGCCTGCGGGTGCGGCCATGGCCAGGAGCTGCGCTGCTGCCGCAAGGATGGGGATTAAGCGGATTCGTTTTCTCATAGGAGGGTTTGGGTGCGATCAGATTGAGTTTGGGCGCGGGCAGGTTCAGGGGCGAGTTTTGAGGTAGAGGGGATGGATCTTCAGTCTTACGCGCATAATTGGTTTTATTGCTTGGCTTTCAGTGAGGTGCGGGCCACCGTTGCCCAAAACCGCGTTCTGCCCGCGACAATGCTTTACAAAACTCTCTTATCTGGAGGATGTTGTCAAACGCTTCCCTTGTTTGAGATGAGTGGCGGCCGCACGACAAGATTCTTCCAGTCGAAAAGAGAGAGCGAAGGCATCGCGGCAGGGCACGGCCCCCCCGGGGGGGGCGCAGCGGCTCAATTTACCTCAATTGGGTTCAATTTGGTTCGGGATGGCCTGGACTTCTGGCATCTGGTTGAGCCAGGAGAGGAGGTTCTGGGCCAGTTGGCGTTTGGGAGGCGCCGGTTAAGCTGCCGCCCGATGGGCCAGCGGGAGGGGGACGATTCTGCCGTGGCGCGCCAGCGCGGCCCTCGAAAGCGTTGTCTCGTTTCCATGCGCGGCAACGATAGCAAGAATGGGTCGAGACTAAAATCCTACGGAAGGTTTTTGAACAGGTTTATTGCGCCCCCATGCAGGAAAGCTGTTTTACGGTCATTCCTGAGGAGACTTGGAATACAGTTTGCCGCCAGGCAATTTGTGCCAGGGCGAGGCGAGAGCGATGAGCACCCCTCTCTCCCCGCTCGCGCGGGGCGAGAGTGAAATAGGCTCTGTATATCTATGTACGTATATACGATTCCCGGGTTTTGCCCGGCACAGGCGCTTCCAAGAGAAGAATTGTGTCTCGCAGCCTAGCATGAGGGGTGTGAAACGAGTTCTTCCGCCGCAGGGGCGTCCCGGCGGGACGGCTCTCCAAAAATGTCCAAACCCAAGCGGCGGACAAGGGCTGCCCGCCCCGCCGGTTTTAAATCGCCCCCTCTGATTACTTGGTGCTTGACATGAAGGGGGCAATATGCCAGCGTGGGGCATTCACTGAAGAGAGGACGGGGCCTATGACTGAGCAAGAAAATCAGAGGCGAATTCGCACCATGCTTGCTGTGGCATTTGGGGTGGCAGGCGTATTCTGGATCGTTTATGGCTTCCTCAGCCCAAGGTTCATCTTTTACCCTTTGATCGGGGTAGCCAATCTCGTCATCGCCTTCCTTTGCAAGCAGGCCAGCGCCTGAAAGGAACAGCCTTATGAAATCCCACGGCCCTTGCAAAAACCAAGGCGGGTTTACCCTGATCGAACTGATGGTGGTTATGGCGATCATCTCCATTTTGGCCTCGATCCTTCTGCCGTCGCTCAGCATAGCCAACGAGCGAGCGTTGCGTATCCAGTGCCTGAGCAACCAGCGGCAGATTGGCCTGGCCCTGGGATTGTGGGCCGACGATCACCGTTTCCACTTTCCTTGGGAAATCACCGCTGACAACGACGGCAGCCAAGGCTCGGAGGTAACGGCTGCGCATCTCTACGCCGCTCGAGCGGAAATGATGAACCCTCGCATTCTGCTCTGTCCGAGCGATCCCGGACGCTTTCCGGCATTGTTTTTTGATGGCAAAACTAACGGTTGCCTTACTTGGAATGGAAATTGGCTCGTCAGCTACTTTGTCGGGCTGGATGCCACCGCTGGGCGCCCGGCGATGCATCTTGTGGGGGACCGCAATGTCCTCGGGCTGGAGTCGAACAACTGTCCGCCCACCTGCGTTGCCAAGGGAGTCACATGGCTGATGCCAAGCAACCATCCCAACTGGGACATGTCCATTCACCGCCATGCGGGCAACATCGCTTTGGTCGATGGGAGCGCGGCCCTGTATCGCAACGGCCGGCTGCGGGATCATTGCGAGACGGCGGCGATCAGGACGCATGCCAATTGCGTGTTGAAACCTGATTGCACTTCCACCTGACACGAGCCCTAGACGCCCATGGCGGGCGTCTCCAGGTTCCAGGCCGTGCTTTGCGCATTACTCTTGTTCACGCGGGAACCTCCGGGCGCGAAGCTTACGCGTCCGCTGCCCATCTAGCGTGGTGTTTCAATAAAACCTTTAAACAATCCCCTCTCCCGGCCTGCGGCCACCCTCTCCCCGCTTTGCGGGGAGAGGGCAGGGAGAGGGGCTAGTTTCGAAAGAGGACCTCTTCCCGTTGGTAGAGAGCGATGGCGACGCCGATGGCCACGGCCGCATAAAGGCAGGTGGAACCAAAAACCAACGCGACGTAATTCCAATGCCAGATGCCGGTCAGGATTTCACGGCTGAGCAGATTGACGTTCAGGATCGGGACCAGCGCCAGGCGGGAATTGATTTCCATGCCGGGCATCGCGCCGGCGATGGCGGGAACAAGCACCAGGAGAAGCAACGGCTGTAAATACGAATTGGCCTCTTTGGTGCTCCGCGCGAAAAGGCCGGCCGCGATCAGCACGGCCGAGAGAAAAGCCGCCACCGGGACCATGACCACGCAAACCGCCGCCAAGGCCAGCGGATCAAGGGCCATCGGCACAACCGCGGCGCCCTTGGCTTCGGCGGTCATCCATTTCATGGCCAGCAGCCCGGCCCAGTTGGATGCCACCGCGAGGAAGCCCGTCGCCAGCGACACTGTCAATACGATCAGCACTTTTCCCAGCACGAGATGCCGCCGCCGGACGGGGCTGCACAGGAGCGTCTCCATCGTCCCGCGCTCCTTCTCACCAGCGGTGAGATCGATGGCCGGATAAAGCGCCCCGGTCAAACACATCAAGACCACGATGTAGGGGAGAATCATGCCCGCGATATTGCCCGCGACTTTTCTGGGCGAGGCCACGTTCGTCTGCTCAATCGCGAAAGGAGTCAAAACGGTTTTCGGCAGATGCCGGTCCGCCAGCCCGCGCTGGACCAGATCATCCCGGCGATGCCGGAAGAATTGTTCGAGAGCGCCCGTCGCGATGGTGGACCGCAATTCGCCTTCATAACCATAAATGCGGACGGCGGTGTTTTGGCCGGCCGCCAGCGCCGCGTCAAAGCCCGCGGAGATTTCCACGGCCGCGCCGATCTTCTTCTCCGAAATCAAATTGGTAAAATCGGCCGAGGCGGGAACAAATTGAAAAGTCTTGAGCGCGCGCAGGGCCTTTGTTGTTTCCGGCGAATCCTCGCCGCCCAGCAGCATGACTTTGGGAATTTCCTGCCGCGCCTTGCCGACCATTTTTGTCCCCATATAACCCGTGGTCACGATCAATATCGGCATAATGAGCAGTGGCACCACGATCATCGAAATGAGGATGCGCCGGTCGCGCAAGAGATCGCGCGCTTCTTTGAAATAAACGATGGCGATAGGGTGCAGTTTCACGATTTTTCCTCGACCGTTTTGATGAAAATGTCCTCCAGGCTGGCCACGCCGGCCTGTTCCCGCAATTGCGCCAGCGTCCCTTCGGCCAAAATGCGCCCGCCATGAATGATGGAAATGGTGTCGCAGAGTTTTTCCGCTTCGCTCATCACATGGGTCGAAAAAACCACTGTTTTCCCGCGCTGGCCGCATTGGCGAATGAATCCAATCACCGTTCTCGCGGTCAAGACGTCCAGTCCGCTCGTCGGCTCATCGAAAATCATCACCGGCGGGTCATGGACGAGCGTGCGGGCGATGGAGGTTTTTTGTTTCATCCCGGTGGAGAGCTTGTCACAACGCCGGTCGCGGAACTCGTTCATTTCCAGCATGGTGAAGATCTCCTCCATTCGCGGACGCAGCACGGCGTCGTCCATCCCATGCAACCGCCCAAAATATTGCACCACTTCGTAAGCCGTCAGCCGCCCGTAAAGCGCCGTCGCGGCGGAAAGAAACCCGATGCTGGCCCGCACCTTGTGCGCCTCGCGCTGCACATCAAACCCATTGACCAGGGCGCTGCCCGAGGTGGGCCGCAGCAGCGTGGCCAGCACCCGCAAGCAGGTGGTCTTGCCCGCCCCGTTCACGCCCAGCAGTCCAAAGACTTTTCCCGGCACGCACTTAAAACTGACCTGATCGACGGCGGTCACGTCGCCGCGCTTCTTGTCATGAAAAACTTTGGTCAATTGCCGCGTCTCGATCATCTGCGTCTCCGGGGCATCATCCTCGCAGGACGGCAAGGGAACAAGTAATTCCTGCATTTGTTAAATAATGTCCGCCGCCTCGAAAAAGGGAACAAAGCGATTCCTGGTAATGCGTCCGTCACGGCGGGCCTGGGAAAGGCAGGGTCGCCTCGCCGAGGCGACAGCGGACGGAAGAGACACCCCCGGACGCCTCGGCGAGGCGGCGAGCCGTCCCTACCTTCCGTGATTGACGCATTACGTCCGCCCGGCATTACGTCCGCCCCACCCAAATCCTCGCCTAATGTTCGCTCTGCACCTGAATGCTTCGATAGGAATTGTATAGGACTGGAAACATGTGGTCGGCGAGCCGCCCACCACAGCGACCGAGACGGTCGCGCTCCCCGGACCGTGAAATTCGTCGGCTTAGGCGAGGATTTGGGCCCCACTGAGCGACTTGCTTTCGCAGTAAAAGAATGCCAATATGAGAGCGATGTTGCCTCATATTGATTGGTTCGGAGTCGCGGAGTCATGCGTTGTGCTAGGCTTCACTCTCGTGTTGGATTGGTATTGGAGATTCAGGCGCGGAACAAGGAAAGGGATTCGCTCCAAGATTGTATCGCCAACGCACAGCGGGCAGCGCGGCCGCGGTTACTCGATCAAAGGGGAGTCTCCCTCAAGAGAGGCTGTATGAGGTGTGTGTCATTTTAAAAACCAAACAAAAACCAAATAGCTTCGCGGCAGAACCAATGAGTTTATGGTGAGTCACAGATTGGAAGCTCCGCCCAAAGCCGGCGCTGCTTCGCGGGCGAGCGATGCGATCATCCAAGGCGGGAACGAAGTCATATCCTTGCGCCGGCAGGCGAAGAGATTTGCGCTGTTTGTCGTTGGATTGTCGGCCTGTTTTAGCGGCCCGCTCTTCTCGCTTTTGCAGTTCTCGTTGCATGACCAGTACGATACATACATTCCGCTGATTCCGCTCCTCAGCCTTTATCTGGTCTGGCTGAAAAAACCAAGCCTGCCGAGACGGGTCGAGACGTCCTGGAAATGGGGGGCGGCGGCGGCGCTGGGGGGATTGGCGCTTTTGGCCGGCTGCGAGTGGGCGGCGCATTCCGGATGGAGACCTCCGCGCCCGGATTATCTGGCCTTAATGGTTGGCTCATTCTGGCTGTTTCTGATTGCCGGTTGTTTGACGTTTATGGGCGCCGCGGTTTCAAAATGCGTCGCTTTCCCCGTCGCCTTCCTGATTTTTATGGTCCCCGTGCCATCTGCCGTGCTGGATTGGGCGATGTCATTTTTCCAGCAGGCATCCGCAGTCACGGCCTATGGGTTCCTGACAGCGGCCGGGATGCCGCTTTTCCGAGAGGACATGGTATTCCACATGCCAGACTTTTCACTGATGGTTGCCAAGGAATGCAGCGGCATTCATTCGACGCTGGTGTTTATCATTGACGCCGTGCTGGGGAGTCATCTCTTCCTGCGGTCGGGATGGAAGCGGGCCCTGCTGGTCATGTTCGCCATCCCTCTGGCGATTGTGCGCAACGCTTTTCGCATCTTTGTCATCGCGGAAATGTGCGTCCACATCAGTCATGATATGATCAATTCCTTTATTCACCGGCGCGGCGGACCGATTTTCTATGCCCTCTCCTTTATTCCTTACTTCATCTTGATCCTGGTGCTGCGAAAATGGGAGTCCGGCCGCTCAAAAAGGGCCGATCTGACCGCAGCCGTTTCCGAGTAGCGCCGATTCTCCCCGGCGCGCGCGGGTAGATTACGTTCCGGGATCGAGCAGTTTATTTTGCACTTGCCGGTCGGGGCCTTTGCGCCGATGGTAAGTCAAGCTCATGGCATTTCGACGCAATGAGGCGGACAATGACGCTTCGAAGCAAGACGTCGCGAAATGGCCGCATATCCTCGGCGGCTGCGTCGTCCTCATGCAGTTTTACGTTTTTGCGAGCCTGACGTTGCTTTTGCTTTCCGGTTGGGTTGCGCTGGAGGCCTTGGCCGGCTATCTCGGCGGCGGTCCGCGCTGGGCCATTGTGACTCGCGGATTGTTCCGGAGGCACTACGCAGTGCTGCAAGCCTTTTGGCGAAGTCTTCGCTTGCGGAAGCACGCCGAAACTCAGGCTCCCCTATCCGTGGAAGAAGCGCCGGAGTTGTTTGCCATGCTGGAGTCGCTTTGTTTCCTCCTGAACATGGCTTCGAGGCCGGCGGTTTTTTTGGAAATGGAAGCCAGGGCTTCCTTTCAGCATGGCAGAAGAATAACACTGGGGATTGGCTTTGACCTTCTTGCCGGCACCACGCGCTCCGAACTGGAAACGGTCCTGGCCCACGAACTTTGCCATGCCAGCCTGCCGCATTGGATCATGGGAAGGTGGCTGGCCCACGGTTTGGAACGAGAATCAAGGCTTTCACGCGGCCTCTCCAGATTATGCCGGTCGCGGGAAAGAAGGGCCAACCGCTCGGGTCTGGCCGGCGCTTTGCTACAAGTGACAGAAGGACTGGTCGAAGCCACGGCCCGGCATGCGGCGGCGCTCTCCCGCCAGGAGGAGTTGGAAGCAGACCGGGGGGCCGCGGCCATTGTCGGCAGCGAAGCCGTTCGCCACGCCTTGCTCAAAGTGGAATCGCTCAAACACTATTCGGCGCGGTTGTCCTGGCATGAACGCCTGGCGCAACTGGAGAAGCAGACGTTCAGCGCGTGGTTGGCCCAGGAGTTTTCAAAAGTAAAACCGGTCGGCGTCGCGGATCTGATCGCGCAGGCGCCGGACAGTTATTCCACGCATCCCCCCCTGCGCGACCGTCTGGCGGCGTTGCCACCAACCCAAATAACCCCTTCGCAAGCGGATAATCGCTCAGCCATCAGCCTCCTGGCCAACCCGGATGCCCTCGCGGAAAGGCTATTTGCCAGAGTTTTGGCGACGACTCTCGAAGAGGAGGAGCGCGACACTCGAAAGCTGCGACGGTGGATCAGAGAAACGCGCGCCGCCAGGGACCTCCGGCCAGTCCAACTATGCGGCGGCGCGCTGGTGCTGGCGGCGGCGGTGGCCGGAACAGCAGCTTGGAGCGTGGGGATGGGTCCTTTGGTTTTGTCCGCTATTTGGGTGAGCCTGGCGGTTGGACTCCTGCTTTTCCAATTGGGAAGGTACCGGGAGCGATTCACACTGCCGTTGCCCGATTTTGGACTTCTAAAACACACCTGGGAGACTGATCGAGAGGTGCCGGATGATGAACTCAAGCGCATGGCGGCTTTCTGCGCGGAACAAGTTTCGGGGAAAAATCGGAAGCAAGTCTGCCAGATTCTGGCGAGCAAATGCTGGGACGCATTGAGCGAGTGCGATTATCCCAAGGCGGCGGTGGCGGCGCAATTGCTGCTGGCGCGACAACCCGATTCCTTGGCAGGTTTGCTGACCTCAGCCATCACTTTGGCTTGGCGCGGGGACGGCGAAGCAGCCGGCGCGATAGCGGAGGTGCAGAGAAAAAACGGATTAAAAGGCCCGTCGCTCTGCTGGGGCATGGCCTGGGCCTTTATGTTTCGCGGCAATTGGGGCCGAGCCGAGGCGTTGCTGGAGCAATCCATTGACCGGCACCCATCCGATCCGACGCTGCTCAACCTGCGCGCCCTCTGCCAGGCGCGCCGCGGCAAAATCCAAAGCGCCATTCACAACGCCCGGCGCGCCTGCGAGCCGCACCCCAAGAACATCGAACACACCAAGTTCCTCATCGGCCTGCTGTTGGAAGGCGGCTATGTCCGCGAGGCGCAAGGGCGGTTGGTCCCGCTGGACAAACAGATCGCCGACGACCACGAGCTGGTGATGCTGGCGGTTCGAATCAACCTATCGCTGCGGAATTTTGCGGGCGCGCAAGCATGGTCGCAGACCTTAATCCGGGAATCCGCGCCTGCTTATATGATCGTCCAACTGGCGGCCTTTTACGAACTGGCGGGGCTGTTGGACCAAGCCGGCAGCTATTACAGCGAAGCCCTGAGACAAGGCCATTTCCCGGACGCTTGCCTTGGGTTGGCTCGCGTGGAAGCCGGGCGCAACAATATCTCCGCCGCGCGCCGGCACGCGCTGAACGCTTTGACGTTCCTCAAACCACTGGGAAAGTTCGCCACACCGCCGATCGCCCTGCTGCGTCCGATCCTGGCGCAGCTGGCCATTTTAGAACCGCCAGTATGGGGCGCCCACGCCTGGCTTGCCAATGTGCCTGATGATGCCCTGCCCAGCGCCCTGGCTGGAATGTCTTTTATTGTGTACGGCGGCAGTCAATCGAAAGCGGAGCAAACTCTGCGCACGGTCATGGACGCGATGTTTGCCGGCGGGCTTCGACCGGCCGCCCCAAACATCGTTTGGCGATTGGCCCCGCCGGAACATCAACCTTTTGGCAACGTCTGTCCTGGCGTGCAACCTCTCCTCAACGACGCCGGATCGTCTCCCTATCGCGAGTTTCAACGGCGCGGCTTATGGCAGTCACGCGACACCCGGATACAATCGCTCCTGCAAGGGCTCGGTTTTATAGCGGATTCCCCTCTTCCCTTGCCACTCGCGGGCGAAATCAGTCAAGAACCATTGCCGGTGACCGCTGAAGTGTGTGAGACAGAATGCTTTATCAAGCATTAATTCCTCCGTATCTCTAAGGCGCGCCGGCCCGATCGGAACGTCTATGTGCAGAGCTCTAAACGTTGCGCGTTTAATTTTGTTTTCTCCGGCAGTGGGCGTATTCTTGCGGCGAAGGAAAACGGCCGTTAAACCGGTTATCCGAGAACAGGTTTTATGTCATTCGAAATGCTCAACCTGGATGAAGTCGCCAATTATTTGCACTTGACCCGCGCGGATGTTGAGCAGCGGATCAAAGACCGTGAGATCCCGTTCGAAAAGCGGGGCGAGCGGGTCGTCTTTCGCAAGAGCGAAATCGATCAGTGGGCTTCCCAAAGGATCCTGGGGTTTCCGGACCAACGGCTGGCGGATTACCATCAGAAATCGACTCGCCATACCCGCGACATTTTGCCGGACCAAGCCATCCTGCCGAAAATGCTCGAAGCCGGAGCCGTGGACTCGGCCATGAAATCCAAGACCAAAGCGTCCGTTTTGCGCGACTTGGTGGCGCTGGCGGAAAAAGCCGGCCACGTCTGCGATGCCAAAGCCCTGCTGGAAAGCTTGGAGGCGCGCGAGGCACTGTGCTCAACGGCGTTGCCGGGGGGACTGGCGCTGCCGCACCCGCGATTTCAAGAGCCTTATGTGTTGGAGACGTCCTTTATCGTGGTGGGACGCCCGGTTCAGGAAATTCATTTCGGCGCCCCGGATGGAAATCCGACGCATCTTTTCTTCCTCCTCTGCTGCCAGGACGACCGCCTCCATCTGCACACGCTGGCCCGCCTGTGCTTTATCGCGCAAAGAACAGATATGCTGGCCCAGCTGCGGGAAGCTCCCGATGCCGCGACCATGCGGGACTTGCTCGTCGCCTCGGAAGAAGAACTCCTGGCAGACCGAAAGTCCGGCTTGTAATTTTTTCGCTTCTCAGAGTGGGTCAGGGCGGGTAGAACGTTGGCCCATGCGAATTGCCCTAGTGCTCTGTTCCCTCTTGTTCCTAGCAAGTTGCGCGCGGCTTCATCGAGATTCAGCGGGATCCATGACCATCCCGAGTCCGGACCAGGAATTCGCCGACGTGGCAAACGCCTACATCGAAGGATACCTGGCATGGCGCCCGCAGGCCGGAACGGCCTTGGGCTACCATCAATACGACGGCAAGTTGACCGATTTGAGCCGCGCCTCTCTCGCCGCCGAATTGGCGCGTTTGGAGTCGTTCAGGCAGCGCCTGGTCGATTTGGATGGGAAGTTGCTCAGTCCCGAGGCTCGTTTTGATTGCCAGATTCTCCGCGGCGCGGTGGAACGCGAAATCTTTTCTTTCAAAGGCCTGAAAGCCTATACGCAGAACCCGATGACTTACGCCGGCGCCCTGGACGTCAACATTTATATCAAGCGCGATTTCGCTCCCCTGCCCGCCAGAGTCAAATCTATTATTTCCCTGCTCAACCAGGCTTCCAACATCACGGCGGCGGCCCGGGCGAATTTGGCCAGCTCGCTGCCGCGCCCGTTCATTGAGACGGCCATCGACGTGGCCCAAGGCAGCGCGGATTTTCTCAGCAAAGACCTGGTCGAGGCCCTTCAGGAGGTGAAGGACCCCGTGTTGATGGCAGAATTCACCGCGGCCGACCAGCGCGCGGTCGAGGAAATGAAGCGTTACGTGACCTACTTGAAAGAGACCAAGCTTCCGAAGGCCAATGAACAATACGCCCTGGGCCGCGAAAAGTATCTGCAGTTGTTGCAAGCAGGCGAGATGGTGGCGCTGTCACCGGAACAGTTGCTTCAAGTTGGCGAGAAGGAATTGCGGCGCAAACAAAAGGACTTCGCCGACGCGGCGCGGGTGATTGATCCGCAAAAGCCGCCGATTGAGGTCTATCAGGCAATTCAAAAGGACCACCCGACGGAGCAAAGCCTGATTCCCGATACGATCCGGGACCTGGCCGCCATTCGGCAATTTGTCATAGGCCATCATATCATTACCGTTCCGTCGTCCGTCCCGGCACGCGTCGCGGAAACCCCGCGCTACCTGCGCGCCACCAGTTTCGCCTCGATGGACACTCCCGGCCCGTTCGAGACCAAGGCGACCGAGGCCTATTACTATGTGACCCCGCCCGAGCCGGAATGGCCCGCACAACAGAAGGAGGAATGGCTCAGCGCCTTCAACTATTACACGACGGATATTGTTTCCATTCACGAAGCGTACCCGGGGCACTACGTGCAGTTCCTGTGCCTGAACGCCTCGCCGGCGGACCGGTTGGAAAAGATTTTCAACAGTTACGCGTTTGTCGAAGGCTGGGCGCATTATGCCGAACAAATGATGGTGGACGAAGGTTTTGGCGGCGACGACAACACGACGCCGCGGGCCAGGATTAATGGGGCGAAGTATCGCCTGGCGCAGACCGATGAGGCCTTGCTGCGGGTGTGCCGTTTTTGCGTCTCGATCAAAATGCATTGCATGGGAATGACGGTCGATGAGGCGACCAAGTTCTTCCGCGACAACTGTTACTACGAGGAAAAGCCCGCCCACCAGGAAGCTCTGCGCGGGACGTTTGATCCGGAGTATCTTTATTACACGCTGGGCAAACTGGAGATCTTCAAGTTGCGGGAAGATTACCAACGGCAGGAAGGCCCGAATTTCAGCCTGGAAAAATTCCATAATGAACTGCTGCGCCACGGCGCTCCGCCTCTGCCCTTGCTGCGGCAAGTCCTGTTGAAGGATTCCAGTATTTGGAAGGACAATCTGTAATGACTCCAATTCTGGCCAAGGCGCGCTTCATCGCGCTCACCAAACGTTATCGGCGGCTTCGCATCGCGGTCGCGGGTGATTTTTGCCTGGACAGATACCTTGAAATCGACCCGGCCCGCCAGGAAGTTTCCATCGAAACCGGTCTGCCGGTGCATAACGTGGTTTGCATCCGCTCGCAACCGGGCGGGGCCGGAACCATTCTCAATAATCTCGCGGCCTTGGGCGTGGCAAAAATCTTTCCCATCGGCTTTGCGGGCGACGATGGCGAAGGCTTTGAATTAAAGCGGGCCCTGGCATCGGTCGCGGGAGTCCATGTGGATTCGTTCTTTTTGACAACAGAGAGGCGCACGTTCACCTACGCCAAGCCGCTAGTGATTTCGCCGCGGGAACCGCCCCGCGAGCTCAATCGCCTGGACTGCAAGAACTGGAGTCCCACGCCCGCTCGCTTGCAAAGCGAGATCATCGGCGCCCTGCGCGCGCTGGCGCCGAAGGTCGATGCGATCATTCTTTTGGAGCAGGTCGATTTGCCTGAAACAGGCGTCATCACCCGGCGGGTGCTCCAAGCCATCCGCGCCATCAAAAAGGAGCGGCCCGACTTGTTGATCATGGCCGACAGCCGGCGGGGTCTCGAAGGCTATCCACCGATCTCCTTGAAAATGAACCGCGCGGAGCTTTCCCGGCTGGCGGGCGAAAAGAACGTGATTCCGCTCCGGGAAACAGGTTCGGCGGCCGCGGCCCTGGCCCGCAAACAGCAAAGTCCCTGCTTCATCACTCTTTCGGAAAACGGCATCGTGGGAGCGGACGCGGAAGGCGTGGTGGAGCGCCTGCCATGTCTGCCCTTGCGCGGAAAGATCGACATCGTCGGCGCGGGCGATTGCGTCACCGCCAACCTGACCTCCGCCTTGGCCGCCGGCGCGACACTGCGGGAAGCGCTGCAACTGGCCAACGCCGCCGCCTCAGTCGTCATCCACAAGCTCGGCACGACCGGCACCGCGTCCCTGGCGGAGATCTGGAAATTGATCGCTTCATAATTATTGTGTACTGGACGGCAAGGATTCCCTGGTCATGATGGCTGGCGTCGAGATGATCGCGCTGGGGTGTTCGGCGGCGGCGGCCGGCGCCATCAACGCGGTGGCGGGCGGGGGAACGCTTCTCACCTTTCCGACACTGCTCGCCTTCGGCACCGCTCCGGTCACGGCCAATGCCACCAGCACGCTCGCCCTGGTCATCGGCACCAGCGGCGGAATGTATGGGTATCGGCGTCATACTCGGACGATCATGCCCTGGTTGCGGCGTTTTTTGCCGGTGAGCCTGCTCGGCGGTTTAATCGGCAGCGCGTTGCTCACGCGGACGAGCAATCAAATCTTTGCCAAATTGGTCCCTTTTCTCATCCTTTTCGCCACCCTGCTTTTTTTGGCCCAAGGCGCTTTCCGGCGCTTCGCCGTTTCGCAAACCGAGGACGGTGCTCCTTCCAAGAAAAGCCACGCCTGGAAGGCCGTCCTCTTCCAATTCGCGGTGGCTATTTACGGGGGCTACTTCGGAGCAGGCATTGGCATCTTAATGCTGGCCACGCTGGGGTTTATCGGCATGCAGGACATTTTTGAGATGAATGCGCTCAAGACGATCCTTGGCTCGCTCATCAATCTCATGGCGGCGATCTGGTTCATTGGCGCCGGGCTGATTGACTGGCCGCGCGCCGCCGTCATGACGGTGGGAGCGCTGGTGGGATACTATCTGGCATCACATTACTCTCAGCGCATCCCGCAGGCCCGCGTGCGGCAAATCATCACCGCCATCGGCTTTATCATCTCCGGCGCGACCTTCTACGCGGAATTTGTCCGGTAGTGTAGCGTTGCTTGCGCAATATCTCGTAATACGATATAGTGCGAATGGGAGTTCTTTGTGAGGGAACGGTTTGCTTGGTTCAAATTCCCGGTGAACCGTTGAGAGAGGGATGATGGCGCGGTCTTTATGAGCATGGAAACGATATTAAACAAGAGCGGTTCCTTCATCGTCAGCCAAATGGGGGAAAGCAAAAAAGGCGCGGCCGTCCGATCTTTGCCATTGGCACGGGGGATCACTCTTGCACAACAAACCGGCGCGGGCGCTCACGAAATCGCCGAGCGAACCGCTGAAATCCTGGAGGGAACTGAAGCCGGTGGGCCAGTCCAATGGAAGGTGTACGATCATGAACTGGCCGAACAAGTGCTGGAGGAGCATCATTTGTCCAAACGGGTGGCGAGACACATGCCGGAAGACCGCCGCTCTTGCATCCAGGATGTGACGGAGGAGTTGTTAGGACTTCGCCCGCCGTCATGGGTGCTCGTGCCGATGGTCAGCGAGACCATTCAGCATTTGATTCAGGCGGGGCATGTCATCCTGATCGGTCGCGGCGCAATGGTGGTTACGTCGAATACGCCCGGCGTGTTCCATGCGCGGTTGGTGGCATCGCTGCCCAGGAGAGCCGAGCGCGTCTAGGAGACTAATCATCTGAACAGAAAGGAAGCCGCCCGATTCATAGAAAATGAAGATCGCGGCCGCCGCCGCTACGTCAGGGTTCATTTCCACACCTCTGTGGAGGATGAGTTGTTGTATCACCTGGTGATCAACACGGACCGGATTCCTTACGATGAAGCGGCCATGCTCATCGCGGATGGGGCGCGGCGTTGCTTCAAAGACAACGAATATTTTCAGAGTGGAAAGCAGACTACTTGAAATGCGCTTGAACCTGATTTGCTCCGGATCTCATCCACGCTTTCCGACCGCCCGGCCGAAGAACTCTTTCCAAAGGGAGTTCGCAAAGTGACCTCGTATTTGCGTTATACTCCCCAACCCAGGCCATAAAAGTCGCTGGTTGGCCCTGGTCGATCTCTGCCGCCGTCCAAGCCTGTGGTGAAGGAACGCGCTAACAACGTTATGGCCGCATTAACCCAAGGCCTCGAAACAAGGCAGAGAAAAGACCCCCAACGGTACTCATCGCACTCCCGGGCAGATTTTAGATTTCCTCTAAGCTGCCGCTGGTCTTGAGAGGTTTTTAGAGGGAGATTGGATGGTGGAGCCGAGGGGAGTCGAACCCCTGACCTTCTCATTGCGAACGAGACGCTCTACCAACTGAGCTACGACCCCAACCAGTTAATTATTAAGCCTTTACGAAGGGTTTGAGCGGCTAGTAACTTTGCGCTCCTAACCTTCCTCCTAACCTGTATAATGTCTGCGTGGAACGATCACATCGCAAGTTAGGCACTTACCATCGAGTCGCGGACCATTTATACCGCTACTCGATCACGAAAAGATACTACGCCGTCTTCAAGTTTCATGGCAAGACCAAATGGATTCCTCTCGAAACAACCGACCGGGAGCTTGCTGGACGGAGGCTCAAGGAGGAAGTGGAGAAATTCAAAAGGACGGACCCGACCGCCAGCCTGATGACGTTGGAATCCCTGCTCGCCCTCTACGGCCAATCAATTCAGGGCTTGGCGCCTCACACCCAGGCAACTCGAAATTCCATTCTTAATCAATTCAAGGCAACGTGGAAACATGGCTTGGATATGCAAGTCAAGGCGGTTACAAAAGGACAAATTCAGCTTTGGCTCAGCGAGCAGCGCGGCAGATTGAAAAGCTCTTCGCTCAATGAATACATCCGTTTCACCCGCCACCTTTTTGCCGTGGCCCTCGATCACAAGGTCATTGGCGAGTCGCCAACGCGTGGGTTTAAACTCGTTCGAGTTGAAAGGCCGATCCGGCAAACGCCCACCTTTGAAGACTTTTTAAAAATCGTGGAAGCAATTCGTTCCCAGAAATTCAACGCGGACGCCGCCGACTCGGCCGATCTTGTGGAGTTCATGGGCAAGGCGGGTGTTGGAACCGCCGAGTGCGCCAATTTGCGCGGGGAACACGTCGATTTGGTTGGAGGGAAAATCACGCTTTACCGCCAAAAAACCGACACCGGCTATTCAATTCCAATATTCCCGCAACTGCGGCCCCTTGTGGAACGGTTCGCTGCCGAGGGTCGCATCGTCGCAGGCAAGCCCGTTTTCCGCATCAAAGACCCGAAGAAGGCACTGGACGCTGCCTGTAAACGTCTCGGCATCCTTGAGCCTCCAAATGTCATCCTCACTTCCGTCCTCCCCGAAATCCAGAAGCGGTTGGTCATCGTTCCAACAAAGTTGCGTCGGGTTGTGGATTTCAAAAAACCTGCGCTCAATCGGCGGAATCGGAGTTTTTTTCTCCTCCTCCGGCATGACTGCCGGTTGGTTGCGCCTTCCTCAACCCTTGGCTCTGTTTTAAATTCAAATGCGAATTTTCCGCCTGTGGCGTCAGTCCTCGCGGACGCCGCTTTGGCTTCGGGCGTTGGGACCTTCTTCGCGGGCTCGGGTGCCGCTGCATGAGGAGTGTTTTCGGCTGACGGCTTTGCTTTGGATTGTTCCGCCTGGGGCGTCGGCTCCGGCGTGCTGGCCGGGGGCTGCTGCTCCTTTAAATCGGGCGCGGTCTTGCCGGGGCTTGGTTCATGCGCGGCATTCTCCTCCCCTATTAGGAAATCCGGCTCCTTCGGTGGTGGCAGCTTCCAGACCTTTCGGAACTGCTCGATGAATTTCTCCAACTTCTCCGGGGGGAGCGGCTGGCGCTCAAACAGAATTTCAACGCAATCATGGGGCAGGTAGTCCTTTTTGACAAAGATGGTGCGCGGGCGGTCGCTCCGCCCATGCACGTTTTCCCCGTCAAAGATTTTCTCAACGCGGTGGACGGGGTAGGCTTCATTGGGCAGATATTCCACAAAGAGGGTAAAGAGCTTCCCATTGGTCTTGGCGATGGCGTCGGCCAGCGTGTCGGTCTGCTCTGAGCCGTGAAAGGCAAATGGTTTGCCCTCCTTTCCAGCGTTCAGGTATTCGAGAAAAAACAGGGCCAAGGCCTGCGGCATTTCGGTCCAACGGAAGCTCTTTTTCGTGATGCCATGCCCTCGCTGGAGGAAGCCATACTTGGTCCCCTGTTGGCTGTTGGCGTGAAACTCAATCCGGTCCAATTCGGGCCTGTCGCCGCCGTCGAAAAATAACTTCAATCGCCGCCCCTCCTGCCACGGCTTTGACGGCGCGCCGCCGGGAAACAATTCTGCCGCCGAAGGCGCAACGGTTTTGCCGACTTTTAGGCCTCCAGCGGATAGTTTCATATCAAATTTATAGCAGAAAATAGTCAGAAAAGGAACATCTCTAAGTCCTTGTATGTCTGGGCTTTTGCAATCCTTCTGAAAGAAGTTCGGAAGGTTCTGAAACAACTTCGGTATCTTCTGAAACTGCGTTTGCCAAGGTCGGGCATCGCCAATAACGGCGATGAAAAAAATGAAAGGCAAAATGATTATGAATGCACAGGAAATCCAGACCAACGGAACGCCGAATTCAGCGCCTGTGGCTCCCTTACCGGAACCTCTGCTTTATGACATCAAGCAGTCCGCCCAGGTCCTCAATTGTTGCACAAAGTCTGTCCGAAGGCTCATCGCGCGGGGCTACCTTAGCCCCTGCAAAGCCCTCCGAAAAATCCTCATTCCCAAGCCGCAAATCGACGCCTTTTTGAAGGCGACCTGTGACGTGCCCAAGACCCTTCGGTAGTCCGCCCATGAAAAGGAAATCCGCACAAGGTTTCGCCGGCCTCCCTAAGCACCCCCTGTGCTTAGGGGAGATGTCTATTACTTTTTTTAGGAAATGGATGGGGGTATTTGGTCAGTGGATCAAGGGTGGTTATTCAGACTTCCAAATTGTTGTTGGATTGTCTGATTCTGGTGATGGGATTCAGTCAGTGGTTGATGATGGATGGATCACTCATATTCATCATCAATACAATAGAATTGACAGTAATCCATCCTTCTCCTTAAATAGTCCCTCCTCAAGACTCAAATCCTGTTCCCAAGACATAACTCCCATGAAACACAGAACTGGCGTATCCCCGCCACAAACCGGGGATGATTATCCCCCGCCGCCCGGCATCGGGCAGGGCGGCCAAAGGCCCTCACAAGGGTCGCAAACGGCCCTAAAACCCGTTTCAAGTCTCCCCCGGCATCAAAGGACGCTGCGCGTCCGCGTTTCATTCCCAAGACCCAATTCCGACCCAAGACCCCGCGTTTATGACCCAAGACAGGAGGGCTGAAAAAGCTGGGAAATCTTCCGACCCCGGCGTGCCCCGTGAGGCTTGTCCCGGCGGCATTGCCGATAATGGGAAATCGGAAGACTGGTTGCCAAGTCGCTCCCCGGCAAAATCTTTGGGAGTTGTTAACAGAGTTGTTGACAGATGCCCTAGATATTTTTTAAGTGGACATGGGTGGTGGTTTCCAAAGACACGGATGTCGTCGCCAGCCACAAAGACATGGATGTCGCCAGACGCAGCGGTGGGAGGGCCGTTGTGATCCTTTGCATCCACGCCTCCAAATCGGCCAAGGAAGCGGAAGAATACTTCACGGGCAAACGCGCTCAACAGGAAGCCTCGTATTACACCCGCGATGGCCAGGAGTTCGCCGGGTATTGGTATGGCAAGGGGGCAGAACGGCTGGGGCTTGCGGGCCGGAAGGTCATGGACGCCGCCTTCGTGAGCCTCCTCAATAATGAGCACCCGGTTTCAGGCGAACAACTCACCCCTCGAATGAGGGATGACAGAAGGCCAGGGTTTGACCTGACCTTCAATGCCCCAAAATCCGTGTCCCTGGTTTACGCCCTAACCAAGGACGACCGGCTGATTCAGGCGTTTCGGCAAATGCATCTGGATGTCATCGCGGAAATGGAAAAGGACGCCGCCGCGCGCGTTCGTCTCAATGGCCAGAAGGATGGCTACCGGGTCACCGGCAACCTGATTTTTGGCGAGAACATCCACCTGACAGCCCGTCCCGTCGGCGGCATTCCCGACCCGCACCTTCATAGCCACTGCTATGTCATGAACATGACCTTTGATGGCGTGGAGGGCCGCTGGAAGGCGCTGGAAATGCGCCGCATCTGCGATGAAGCCGATTATTACAACCGCGTCGCCGTCAAACGGTTGGCCGAAAACCTCCAGAAACTCGGGCTGGAGATTGTCTTTACGAAGGACGTTTTTGAGATCGTCGGGATTTCGCGGGAGTTGATTGAGAAATTCAGCAAACGGACCAAGACAATCGAGGAGTATGCCGCCCAGCACGGCATTACCGACCCCGTGGAAAAGGCCAAGCTTGCCGTGCTGACCCGCGAGAAGAAAGCCAAGAACATGCTCCTTTCCGACATGGAGCCCTTCTGGTGGGCCAGCCTTACGCCGGAAGAGGCGCACGCCCTCGACCGGATTGGCGAGCAACTCAAAAGATCAAAGGCGGCGGAGTTGAGCCAGGTGTTGGCGGGCGAACAGGGTAAAGCCGTGGCGGAACAATCGGTGGAGCGCAGTGCCGCTTGGCTGGGTCAAAAGGACGGGGCCTGGGCGGAGCGCCATGCGGAAAAGCAGCGGATGTCGCTCAACAAATCCCGGCATGACCGCAAAGGAATGCCGCGCCCATTTCCGCGATCAACTCCTCCTTGCAATACGGATTTGAGCCGTAGCCTTCCGATTCCGTGAGTGTCGGGCGGTTCAAACGTGAGACATGGCCGGTCGAATGAAGGAGTTCATGAAAAAGGGTGGTAAAATACCCGGCTTCTTTGTCAAACCGTGCGCGGTCAGGCATGGCGACAATGTCCTCCCTCGGCGAATAAAACGCCTTCCTCATCCCGTGTTTGATTTCCGGGCGCTTCGGCATGAAGGCGACAATCTCCTCCGGCTTGGTCGGCGTGGCCAAGGGGTTCAGCGGCGTTTCGACGGCGGCGGGGATGTTCTTGAGGCCGTCAACCTGGGCAACACTGAAGACATGGTAAAACCGCATCATGGGGATTCTCTCCTTCTCCCCAGTTTCCTTGTCCTCAACCTCATGCTGTTTCCAAAAAACCACGGGGCAAGCCTTCTCGCCCTTGCGGACCCTGCCGCCCAATTCCTGCGCCTGCCGGAAGGTCAGCCAAAAGGGAGATTCATAATTCATCGCATGGAGCAGAAAAACATTGATGCCCCGATACGGTTTCTTTGACAGAAGATTCCGGGGCAATCCGCTTTGAGCGTTCCATGGTTTCCGCCAAGGCACGGTGCCTTTTTCCAGCAGGGCCATGACGCGTTCGGTGATTTGTTCGTAAACGCTGCCGCGACTGCTTGCGCTGAGATGATCGGGATGGCTCACGAGTCCTGAACCATTTTCGTTACTCATTTTTGGGTGTGTATTCATGGTGTTTTTTTTAATCAGCTCGCGCTGATCGGTCTGGTCTGTCGTCCTTCACCAAGAAAGCCCGCGAATCAGGGCGGCCAGCGGAAGGGCTCCTCGGAAGGTCGCCGCGCCCGGCCCCCTGGTGAAAGCGGGCTGGTGAGGACGGCGGAACAGAACCGGAAGCCCGTGCGAAAAACACCTGAAACACGAAAACCCAAGAAATGGAACGACCACGTTCCAACCAATCACGCGGAGCGGCGGCGGAGCGGCGAGCTTGGCGAGTCAACGGTCGCGACGTAGATAATTCAGACTGGATTTTGGTTGGGAATTCCGCGATACGTTATCGGATGAACAAGGCCGAAATTCGGGAAGCCATTCATAAGCTCTCAGGTCGTGATCGGGACGAACTGCGCCATTGGCTTGATACAAAACAGCAAATCGAGGAAATCACCGAAGCGGTTGTACGTCTAACTCAATTTCATGCGATTTGGTTAGAAATTGTGACGCCAAAAACTGCCGTCAAATACGATGGAGTGAGACGTGAGTATTTCGATTTCTTTGAACCCGTATGCCATTCATTTTTTCAAGGATTCTATGTGGGCGCTTACCAACTTTTGGATCATCGGAGCGATTCAAAGCATATTCATTCTTTGATCGAGGCGGTTTCGATGAATGACGCGACCATGGCCGGTAAGCTAAAGGCACAACTTGAAAACTATTCCGGCAGCGCAAAAGTGAAGACGGTGCGACATAAGATTTTTGCCCATCGCGACAGGTTCTTGAGTCCAAATCAGGTTTTAGCCAAATCTCCAATACTGGTCAAAGAAATGGAAGAAACGCTTATTTTCCTACAGGATATAGTCTCGACAGTGGTGGAGGCTCTGGGTGGCGGCGCAAAAACCGTGTTCCAAGTTTTCGAGGCTCTCACCCGCGACATGAAAAGGGACGCACTCGATAATGACCAACATTGAATAAGTGGTTTTAAGGCTTGCGTGTTGTATCCCTTCTTGACATGAAGCGTGGCTGCGGAGCAGTCTGCACGCATACGACACCAGTCCAAAATTTGACGGTTGAACAACTGCGAAGAGCGGTTGCGATCAAGGAACAAATCGAGGCCCTAAAAGTCGAGGTTGCGGCAATTGCCAAGGGATGGGGGTTCTCCAGTACGGCCAATGGCCGGGGCCGGAAGAAAATGGGGCTTATCGCTGTGGCCGCACGGTGGGCAAAGGCGAGGGCCGATGGGGAAACGGAACCAAAGAAGCGGCGGAAGTTTAGCGCCGCGCATAGGGCGAAGATTGCTGCCGCCGCAGCATTGGTGAAAGTGAGGGTCGTGAAAGCTGAACCCGCACCAAAGAGGAGAGGTAGAGCGAGGTCTGAAGAATTAACCAGTTTCGCTCCCGGGGCACGGGCGGCATTACTCGCGTTGGCTGATGGTTCCCATGGTAAAATTGCGACGCTAAATCCAAAAAGGAACAGAAAGATGAGCGCCACCAGCAGAGCGAAAATTGCCGCTGCCGCGAAGGCCCGATGGGCAAGGTTCAGAACGCAAGGGAAGAAGGGTTAGAGTTTGGGCGTTTTCGGCTGGCTGCTGATCCACTCGAAGGCGCGGGCGGCGATCAGACCGAGGACCAGGAGGTTGCCGCAGCCAAACGTGGTCGAGGTTTTCCAGTCCTCTCCCTCCTTGTATGACCGCTGGAAGGTTACATTGAAGACCGGGCCTTTGGGCGTTTCCTGACGCCAGATGCTGGCGCTGACAGCGCCGCTTCGGATATGGTGGACGGGTTTGTTGGGGAGTCTTGCGGATGTGGGTTGGTTTCTCATAGTCGGGTGGGGTTAGGGCGATTCTTGAGGGAATCGCAGGGATGGCAAGAGTTTTTGCGGCGCGGGAAACAATCAATGCAAAGTGACAGGGAAACCGTCTATTTATGGCGATTTAAATGGTTTAGTTCGACGTTAAGGAGCACCATCGGGCATGAATAAAACAAACTCTACTCCCCACGCCGACCAACAGCCTTTGGCAGCCGGCCAACTCTGGCGAATGGCGGAAATGAATCTTCAAGTCAAATCGGTGGGGAAATTGCTGGCGCATTACAAGCTCGGCAAGCCCGACGCCATCCGGGTTCCGATTTCCTGCGAGCCCATAAAAACAATCGAAAAATATCTAAGATCGAACGGGGCTGTTCTGGTTTAACCAATCGGACGGTTGGTGTGTCGGCGATTTTTATTGATGGGGGGCTTTTCCTCCACGCAAGGCAAGGGGCAACGCCGATTGCGAATAATGAAGGCCGTGCTATCTTTGTCACGTTGTTTGGGGGATAAATCAAACCCGCCCGGTGATTGGTTGCGCCGGGCGGGTTTTTCTTTTGTTGGCAAGAGGGTTGTTTTGGGCAGACGGATGTTATAGGGCTTCCCCGCAGCAGACGTTCGGCCTTTTCCCTGATGTTTAACAGTCGAGGTCCTGTCAGTATCGTCCGGTTTTAACCATGTAACGAAGGGATGGTATTAACATGGAATCAGTGAATATTTATAGAAAGCGTTTCGAGGAATTGAAGGCTCTTAGACCGGTTGACGCCGTGAGAGTCTGCCTCGATGGAGATTTTGGGATGAGCGATGAGAAGGCATTGACTTCCGCCATTCGCAAGGACCGGCGGATTACGCTTTCTGACGACGAACTTTTGGATTTGATTGTAGAGGCGATGGAGGACGGCTTGGACGCTCCGGCCTGTCTGGAGCGGCTGGCCGGTTAGCACTAATCATGCGCTGAAACCGGATCGAGTGACGGGCTGCCGCCGCCTGCGAGGTCACTGAATGGCGTCCAAGGGAAAGCGTTGTTCAGGAGTCTCGTCCGCATAGCGCAAGACCAACTCCACGTCTTTCAATCTGCGGCTTAAGCAGGTGGTGATGACGCTCAATAAATTTGGAAAGTTGAAGGCCGACTCCGCCTTTTTAACCCATCGACCAGCAGGACCTAAAAACTTGCCCAGCGCGACGTGTCGCACCAACAGCTTGCTCGGCTTTGAAGTATTCCTTGGCATAGGGAGAATATAGTTTTGTGAGGAAGCGGAGCGAGCGGGGTAAACACCTCACACACCCCGCATGACGTTCCTGTTTTGCATCCTTGTGTCGCCGCAAGTCAGTTTCGTCCGCCATAATTTTATGGGTCCTGTTTGCGTTCAGACCATCGCTTCTAACGGTTAATTGACCGTCGGCCTGGCAAAGCGTTCAATATTTGGGCGACCGAATCGCCCAGAGGGGAAAGGCGGCTATTCCGTCAGGATCTTTTCCTTCGCAGCCGCCTTCAATAGCTGCTCGTCGAAGGTGGCCAATGTGGCCCCGCGACGCTGGGCCAGTTCCAAATACGCGGCGTCGTAAACCGTCAGACCATGCTTGCGGGCCAGGGTCAAAGTCCGCACGGGTATCTGTTCGGCGGTTTCCTCGTCCTCCTCAAGCGGCAGTGCATTCACTAAAGACAATGCCTGGGCCACCTGCTCCGCCGTGATTCTTCCCCTCCGTTCGGCCATGAGCAGTCCATTGCCGATTTCCAGCCACCAATGAACGGGTATCCATGCGTCCGCGCCATTTTCAACCGCCACGCGGACAGCGTCCGCTTGGGCGTTGGTTTCATCCGGCAACAGCCACGCGAGGGCCACGGACGGGTCAATCACGTAAGCCATCAGAACCGCCTCCCGTGGTTGATCAAATCCTTGAGAGTGGTCTTGTCCTTCGACTTGGGCAGGCTCTGGCGCAAAGCGTCCATCTGGCGGAAGATCGTGGCGACATGTTCCCGCGAGGGTCGGTCGGCGGGAACCAGGCGAGCCACCGGCTTGTCGTGCTTGGTGATGGTGATTTCCTCCCCCTTGGCGACGCGCTCAAGGAGTTGGGAGAAATGCGTCTTGGCGTGGAACGTGCCGACAAAGGCGCGGGAGCGGCGGGAACGATTGGAAGTCGTGGGCATAAATAAACTAGTTAGAGACTAGTTTAATCATTATTTCGACCGAGTCAAAGCGAAATTAAGTGAAAATTCCAAAAAAAGGGGTTGAACCACTTTTCTTTCCGCCGTGCGGAAAGTCGCGCGAAGCACTAAGGCCAGAGCAACGGTCCCGGATTCCAAAGGGCTGCCCTTTGGCGCGGGCCTGGGCTGGCGCAAGGTCCAGCGCTGGGGTTGGGGGACGGCGCGAATCCCCAAAACAAAAGCCCCACCTTGCGGCGGGGCGCGGGGGCTTCCAGCGGGTCAATCCGGCATTGCGTCTTGAATCAATTCAAGGCAATGGTCGCGGGATATTTGCCGGGCAAGTTCCTCGGCGGCTTTGAATTCGTGAATCCTGTAAACCTGGCCAAGGGGTTCGGCTTCTTCGTCGCCGACATAGACAAACCAAACGGGGATTTCGTCGCCGTCATGGTTCTGGTCGGACTGCGGGCCGTCAAAGAATACTCCGCGCCACTCCTGGTCGGTTCGTGTGTCACTCATAGTCTGCTTTTGTGGTTAAGGATTTCCACGTCGGAGTTGGAACAAATGCGGAACGTGGCGGGCGGCGGTTGGAATCGAACGGGTTTGTCAAACCGGGTCCTAAAGTCTCTGACGGGCTGGTTCATGATGACAACTGCCGCGCATTCGTTGACGCGGATGACGCGGCAAAGCCGGTCGTTGCACCGAATAACATCCCCGGCGCGCAAGCGGAAGGGGTATCGCAGAGGCCGCCAAATCAAGCCGACAAGCTCGGTCTGGCGTGGGTCGTTGGACGGGCGTATGATGGGTTTCGTTCTCATAAATTAGGAGTAGAAGTAGCCAAGGCTTCTGAGGCTGGTATGGCTGGGATTGCCCAAGATCACATGGTCAAGGACTTCGATTTTCAAAAGCTGCCCGGCGCGGATGAGGTCGCGGGTTACCTTGATATCCGCTTCGCTTGGGCTCGGGTCGCCTGATGGGTGATTGTGCGTCAACACGATGGCTGATGCCCCGGTCATAATCGCCAGCCTAAAAACTTCACGAGGATGCACAAGAATCGTGTCCATTATGCCGATGCTGACCAGATAATGCCCCTTCACCTTGCGGCGGGTGTTCAAGATTAGGACAACGAAGCATTCGCATTCCGGGTTCAAAGAAGAAGCAGACTGCACCTTATAGTGCTCAGGCTATACGGCGATTTCGCGTCACCCATCCTTTTCATCCATGGTTTGGGCGCGAATTTGAGTACGAGGATGATCGAGAGCGATTTGGCCGC
>JBKQWF010000049.1:0-3092 GCA_052139695.1 Limisphaerales bacterium | reverse complement strand
CTCGGGTATCAAAGTCTCGAAGGAAGCTATGCAAGCTGTGCGCCTGACCCCGAACGCATTTCATGGCGAGTGGAACTACACAATATCGCATTAACTGTGACAGTTATTTTTGCGCGGCTCCTTAGCTGCCGCAACAAGGATATAATTCATCAGATGGTATCCGGCATCACGCATCTCATCGTCAACTCGCCCTTCGACGAACCGAAGCATCATTGGCATTATCACCGGGAGACGCAGAAGTTTTCGCTTAACAATGGCCGCCGTCCGGCGGGTTATGTCATCGCGTCGGAAAGTTCCAAGGCTTTTGACGATCCTGGACGCTTTATCCCGATTGAGTTGGTAAACCAAATTCGTCCCCGCGTGAAGGCATGGCGCGAGGGTGGCTACGCCGGAGCAAGCGGCATCACGAGACGGTTGTTGGACCACTGGCGCGGATCGGAGCGATACGAGCGGCTGCGGTTCTTCTTTTGCCAGCTTGAGGCGATGGAAACGATCATCTGGCTCACGGAAGCACCGGCCTCGGAACGCGTCGGCATCGCCATTCCGTCCGATGGGGGCGCTTTTCAGCGGCTTTGTTGCAAGATGGCCACCGGCAGCGGCAAAACTGTTGTGATGGCGATGGTCGTCGCATGGCAGGTATTGAACAAGGTCGCGTATCCGAAGGATGACCGTTTCTCAAAGAACATCTTCGTTGTCGCGCCGGGTTTGACGGTCAAGAGCCGGTTGCAAGTGCTCATACCCGCCGGGCCGGGCAATTATTACGACGAATTTGATGTCGTTCCCGCCGGTTTGCGCGAGCAGTTGCGACAGGGCAAAGTGGTGGTTCGCAACTGGCACGTCCTAAATTGGGAGACAGACGAGAAGCTCAGGAAACGGCGGAGCGTGGACAAACGCGGCGCCAAAAGCGATGAGGCTTACGTCCGCGAAGTTTTGGGCGACCTAGGGAAAGTGAACAATATCCTCGTCATCAATGACGAGGCCCACCACGCCTGGCGGGTCAACCCGGAATCAAAAAAGGCGAAAATTGACCGGCAATTGATCGAAGAGGCCACCAAGTGGGTGGGTGGGCTGGACCGGATACACAAGGCGCGGCGAATTTTGCGGTGCTTTGATTTTTCCGCGACGCCGTTTTCACCCAGCGGCAAGCAGAGTTCCGAGGAATCGCTCTTCGGCTGGATTGTCAGCGACTTCGGGTTGAACGACGCGATTGAAGGCGGTTTGGTCAAGACGCCGCGCGTGGTGGTGCGCGACGACGGCATGCCGGATGTGAAAACCTACAAGTCGAAGCTCTATCACATCCATGAGCATGTCCGGGACGACCTGAACCGGAGCGCGGAGGAATTTGAGCCGTTGCCGGATTTGGTGATGAACGCCTATTATCTTTTGGGCAAGGACTGGCTGGCCACATATCAGGATTGGCAAAAACTCGGCTACCCGACGCCGCCCGTGATGATTACGGTCGCCAACCGCACGGAAACCGCCGCCCGTGTTAAGAACGCATTCGACAAGCGAAAGATTCTGATTGATGAGCTGTGCAAGCCGGAATTGACGCTTCACATTGATTCCAAGGTGCTCGACATGGCGGAAGCCAAAGAAGATGAGGGCGAATCTCAACAAGAGGACGGTGCGAGTGAGGATGACGACGAACCGAAGCAGAGAAAGTTGACCAAGGCGGAGCAGGCGGAATTGCTGCGAAAGACGGTGGACACCGTGGGAAAAATCGGCGAACGGGGCGAGAAAATCCAAGCGGTGATTTCCGTTGGAATGCTTTCTGAAGGCTGGGACGCCAAGACGGTGACGCACATCATGGGCTTGCGGGCGTTTTCGAGCCAGTTGCTTTGCGAGCAGGTCGTCGGGCGCGGGCTTCGCCGCACGAGCTATGAGGTGACAAGAAAGCCACATCCCGTGACGGGCGAGGAAGTCGAGTTGTTCGACCCGGAATACGTCAACATTTTTGGCGTGCCCTTCACGTTCCTTCCACACGAAGGCGACGCCGACGGCCCATTGCCACCACCGCCGCCCAAGACACGGATTGAGTCGGCTCGGGAAAAGGTTGGGTTTTTGATTAGCTGGCCGAACATCATCCGCGTTGACCATGTTTATCGGCCAAAACTGGAAATGGATTTGAAAGGGGTCGAACCGTTGGTGCTCAACGCGACGGACAACATCGAAAACGCGGAATTGGCTGCGGTTGTAGCGGGCAAGCCGAATCTGGCGGTGATGACGGAGATTGACTTGCAAGCACTGGCGGCCCGTTTCCGATTCCAGAAGATCGTGTTCGAGGTTGCCCGCGATGTTTATGACCAGATGAGGCCGGGTTGGAAAGGGAACAAGGAAAACTTGCTGGCGCAGGTCATCCGGCTAGTCGAGAAATTCATGGCTTCGCCCATGCTCGAAATCAATCCCCCGCTTTTTTATCAGGATGAAATGAAGCGCCGCGTGCTGCTCACGTTGAACATGGGACGCATCGTCCAGCACATTTTTGGAGAAATCCGCCAAGGCAACACAGTGACGCTTGAACCCGTGTTCGACAGCAATCGGCCAATCCGGTCAACGGCCGACATGTTGCCTTGGTTCACCGGCAAGCCAGTCGTGGCGGCGACCCGTTCGCATATCAATTTGTGCGTGGCGGATTTGACGTGGGAAGCTCAGGCAGCTTACGAACTCGACCACAATCCCGACGTGGCAGCCTGGGCGAAAAACGATCATCTGGGATTCGAGATCGCCTATATCTTCGCGGGG
This sequence comes from Limisphaerales bacterium, assembly GCA_052139695.1. Lineage (GTDB taxonomy): Bacteria > Verrucomicrobiota > Verrucomicrobiia > Limisphaerales > Palsa-1400 > PLGF01. Next base: position 350 of record JBKQWF010000049.1, on the reverse strand, counting down.
GTTTTTCACAAATACCGCCCTGATTTCCTGATCCGAGTGGCGAGCAAGACAAACCTGGTCTTGGAAATAAAGGGAGAGAATACGCCGAAAGACGAAACGAAGCGGCGCTACCTCGACGAGTGGGTAAAGGCCGTAAACCAACAGGGCGGCTTTGGCATGTGGACTTCGGATGTGTGTTTCAATCCATCCGATCTGCCGACAGTGATTCACAAGGCGATGGCCACTTAGGGTCCGTGCATAAATAAACGCTTCAACTAATGGATGGAATGGTGTAGGCTTCCTTCATGGAAGCATCTGCGCAGGCGATTGAGCAGCGCTATGAGGCCCTTTCTCCTGTTCTGCATGAGCGA
>JBKQWF010000048.1:0-31415 GCA_052139695.1 Limisphaerales bacterium | reverse complement strand
GTTGAAGAAGAACAGATTGTGGAACGTGAGCAGCGCGCCGCCGGTGATCTCATTCGCGCGTACGAGGTGCGCGATATAGGCGCGCTGATACTTCTCACAAATCAGGCATTCGCACGATGCGTCGATCGTGCCCTTATCTTTTAACAGCGCCGCTTTGCCAAAATCCACACGGCCCTTGCTCGTGAACGCGATCCCGCGTCGTGCGTAGTGCGTCGGCACTGTGATATCGAATGTATCCACGCCATGCTTTATGATCGGCTCAATGTCCGCTATGTGTCCGATGCCAAGCAAGTGGCGCGGCTTGCGCTGATCCATAAGCGGGATCGTCCACAGGAGCGCTTTCTTCAACTCGATCGCTGAACCCATGAACCCGTTGCGCCTCGTACCATCCCTTTCTCCTCCACACGCTTGTGGAGGAGAGGAAGGGGTGAGGGGGGACTCCAAACCGTTGGCGAAAATCAACACTACTCGCGATGTTCGCCCCCCCCTCTAGACACCTTTTGGCGCGTTGCGCAAGGAATCGGTCAACTAAACGTAAAATATCGGACACCAAAAAGACGCTTTTCATTTCTGAAGAGGGGTGTATGGTATCGGCAAGTAATTACGGGCTGGGTTCCGCTAAGGGTGAGCGGGAAGCTGTGATTGCCCCTTGGAGCAGTTCAGTTTTTCTGGGTGTTCCAGAGGGTGGCAGTTTTTTTATCGAAAAAAACTGTTGCCACCCGAAGCGGCTTAAAGTATATTCCGCGCTCTGTTTCTAAAGTGGGAACGGATGGAAGAATTTAGGGTTAAATGCCGACGATTAATCAACTAGTCCGAAAAGGACGTAGCAAATTGCGCAGCAAGTCCAAAGCACCGGCCTTGCAGAACTCGCCTTTTCGACGCGGTGTCTGCATCCAGGTCATGACTCGGACGCCCAAAAAGCCCAATTCGGCCATGCGCAAAGTCGCCAAGGTGCGTCTGACCAATGGATTTGAGGTCATCGCCTATATTCCGGACGAAGGGCACAATTTGCAGGAGCACTCCATCGTCCTGGTGCGCGGCGGACGCGTCAAAGATTTGCCGGGCGTTCGCTACCATATCGTCCGCGGCACGCTTGATGCTGCGGGAGTGGAGAAGCGGCGGGTGAGCCGTTCAAAATACGGTGTAAAGCGCCCGAAAGTGGCAAAAGCTGCCCCCAAACCGGCAGCGGAAGCAAAGCAATAACGAATTTATGTCCCGTCGTCGTCGAGCATTCAAAAGACCGCTGTTGGAAGACAGCAAGTACCACAGCACCCTGGTTTCACGCCTGGTTAACACGGTTATGTGCAGCGGCAAGAAAACGACCGCCCAGCGGATCGTTTACGGTGCCTTTGAGCAGATCGCGGCCAAAAACCCGGCCTCAAACCCGTTGGAAATCTTGCAGCGGGCGGTCGATAACGCCAAGCCTCGCCTGGAGGTCAAACCCCGCCGGGTCGGTGGCGCCACTTACCAGGTCCCGGTGGAAGTGACCACGGACCGCCAGTTATCGCTGGCGATGCGCTGGCTGGTGGATTTGGCCGATGCCCGCAAAGGTTCAGCGATGAAGGAGGCACTCGCGGGCGAGATTATGGACGCCTATCAGGGACAGGGAAATGCGATCCGCAAACGTGATGAGGTGCATAAGATGGCACAGGCCAATAAGGCCTTCGCGCATTTCCGCTGGTAATTCATTTGAATCCTTAACGCCCCGGGCTCGAAAGTACATCGGGGCCTTTTTATTATATGGCAGAAGCAATTTTAGAGAAGAATGAGAAGAAAGCGGTCAACTCGCCGTCCCGCCAATACACCATGGAGCGGACTCGGAACATTGGCATTGCCGCGCACATTGACGCCGGCAAAACCACCACGACCGAGCGTATTCTCTTTTACACCGGCCTGATCCACCGCATCGGCGATGTCGATGACGGCAATACCGTGACGGACTGGATGGAGCAGGAACGCGAGCGCGGGATTACCATCACCTCCGCCGCTGTCACCTGCTACTGGACGCAGAAGAAGGAAGAGGGCGTGGCCAAGCTTTTTACGGGCGTCGGGCATCGCGTTAATATCATTGACACTCCGGGCCACGTCGATTTCACGGCGGAAGTGGAACGCTCCATGCGCGTGCTGGATGGCGCGGTGGCCGTTTTTTGCGGCGTGGCCGGCGTGCAGCCGCAGTCCGAAACCGTCTGGCGGCAGGCCACCAAATACCGCGTGCCGCGTATTGCCTTCGTCAACAAGATGGACCGCACGGGCGCAAACTTTGAAAACGCGCTCAATGACATGCGCAAGAAGCTGAACGCTTACGCGTATCCCATTTACCTTCCCATCGGAGCCGAAGATCATTTTGCAGGCGTCATCGACGTTATTAATCAAAAGGCGGTCACTTGGGGCCCGGGTGAGGTGGTCAAAGAAGGCCTCAGCTACGAGATCACGGAGATTCCCCAGGATCAGCGCGACAAAGCGCAAATGGCCCTGGCCGAGTTAATCGATGCCGTCTCGAACAAGGATGACGAAATCGCCGAGTTGGTCATCCACGACAAGCCGGTGGAACCGCTGGTCCTGAAAGCCGCGATTCGCCGTTTGACTTGCAAAATGGAATTTGTTCCCGTCCTTTGCGGTTCGGCTTTCAAAAAGAAAGGCGTCCAGCCCCTGGTGGACGCGGTCCTGGACTATCTGCCCAGCCCGCTGGACATTCCGCCCATGCAGGGCGTCGAGCCCGGCACGGACAATCCCGTGGTGGTCGAGCCGGACGATAATGCCAAATTCTGCTCCCTGGCGTTCAAACTTTGGACGGATGTCTATGCCGGCAAGCTCGTCTTTTTCCGGGTCTATTCCGGCCACCTGAAAAAAGGCGACGTTATTTACAATCCGCGCACGCGCCGCCGTGAGCGCGTCTCCCGTCTCATGATCATCCAAGGCAGCGAGCGCAAGGACGTTGACCAGGTCAACTCCGGCGACATTGCCGCGCTGGTGGGCCTGCGCAACATCACGACCGGCGACACTCTTTGCGACGAAGAATTTGACGTGACGCTCTTTCCGCCGACCTTCCCTGAACCCGTCATCAGCATGGCGGTCGAGCCGAAGACGAAGGCGGATCGCGAGAAGCTGGGTGAAGGATTGCAGCGGCTGGCTGAGGAAGATCCCACTTTCCGCTGCTTCCACAACGAGGAAACCGGCCAGTTGATCATCGCCGGCATGGGCGAGTTGCACCTTGAAATTATCGTTGACCGGCTCAAGCGCGAATTCAAGGTCGATGCCACGACGGGCGCTCCGCAAATCGCCTACCGCGAGACCATTACGGCGGCGTCCGAAGGGGAAGGCAAATATATCCGCCAATCCGGCGGGCGCGGCCAATACGGCCATGCCTGCATCAAGGTGGCTCCCGCCGCGCGCGGCAAGGGCGTGGAAATCCTCAACAAGATTGTGGGCGGCGCCATTCCCAAGGAATACATTCCGGCGGTCATCTCCGGCATCGAAGAAGCGACCAAGAGCGGCGTTTATGCCGGTTATCAGGTCATCGATCTCACGGTGGAAATCGTCGATGGCACTTTCCATGAAGTCGATTCCAACGAATTGGCCTTCAAAATGGCGGGCATCTTCGCGCTCAAGGACGCGTTCAAGAAAGCCAGCCCCATTTTGCTCGAACCGATCATGAAGATCGAAGTCACCACCCCGGAGGAATACCAGGGCGATCTGCTCGGCGACATCAACCGCCGCCGCGGCAAAATAATTGGGATTGACGGCAAGCACGGACAGGTCATACTGAATGCTCACGCTCCGCTGGCCGAGATGTTCGGTTACGCGACGGCGATCCGCTCGCTCTCGAAAGGCCGGGCCTCTTATTCAATGGAGCCCTTGACATTCGAGCAGGTTCCAAACAGTGTGCTAAGTGTGATTCTGGAGCAGGCCGGGAAAAAACCGGCCGCCAGAACGTAGGCTGAAAAATTGTAGTTATTTGTTCTTTTTATGGCAGGACAACGCATTCGCATCAGATTGAAGGCCTTTGACCATCGGGTCATTGACCAGTCGGCGCACGACATCGTCGAAACTGTCAAACGCACCGGAGCCAGGGTCGCCGGCCCCATCCCTCTTCCCACCCGCATCGAACGTTTCACCGTGCTGCGCTCGCCGCATTGCGACAAGAAGTCGCAGGAAACGTTCGAGCAGCGCACGCACAAGCGTTTGCTGGACATCATCGAGCCCACGGCCAAGACCGTGGACGAGCTGAAGAAGCTGAATCTGCCAGCCGGCGTGGACATCACCATTAAGATTTAACCCCTTCCCCCCCCATGCTTGGACTTTTAGGAAAGAAACTTGGCCAGACCAGCGTTTATGACGCTCATGGCGTTCTCGTGCCGGTCACAGTCGTCCTGGCTGGGCCGAATCGCGTCATCCAGACTAAAACGGCTGACTCCGACGGCTACAATGCCATTCAACTGGGCTTTGACGATCAGAAGGAGCACCGCGTCACCAAGCCGTTGCTGGGACACTTCAAAAAATTTGGCGCCGCCGCCGTCAAGCGCGTGCGTGAATTCCGCGATTTCACCCTTGCGGTCAAACCCGGCGACGTTATCGGGCCCGGCATTTTCGCCCAAGGCGATTTCGTCGATGCGATCGGCATCACCAAAGGGCGCGGTTTTGAAGGCGTGATGAAGCGGCATAATTTCCGCGGTGGCGACGCTTCCCACGGCTCAAAAGGATGGCGGCGTCGTTCCGGCGCCATCGGCCAGCGTTTGTTTCCAGGCACCGTCATGCGCGGCATGAGGATGCCCGGCCACATGGGCCAGGTTCGGCGCACGGCCCAGAACCTTCAGGTCATCCAGGTTCGGGAAGCCGAGAATTTGTTATTGATCAAAGGCGCAATCCCAGGAGCGAACAACGACTACGTCATCATCCGAGAAGCCAAGAAGCTGCCGAAAGGTTCCGACCGGGCCAAACACCGTTTGGCCATGAAAACCGCCGCTGTTGCCGCCCCGGCTGCCAAAGGCACCAAACCCGCCGCCGCCAAACCCGCCCCTGCCGCTGCCCCCAAAAAGAAATAGTTTATGAAGCTTACGGTCAAAGACATCCACGGCAAAGACCAGGGCGAATACGACGTCAAGTTTACCGTCATAGAAAACGGCAAGGGCAGCCAGGCTGTCCATCAAACGGTCGTCGCCTTCAATTCCGCGCAACGCATGGGCACCGCCTGCACCAAGAATGCCGGCGAAGTCGCCGGCACCAACAAAAAGCCCTGGCGCCAAAAAGGCACGGGCCGGGCGCGGGCTGGTTCTTTTCAGTCGCCTCTCTGGCGTGGCGGCGGAGTTGTTTTTGGCCCGAAGCCGCGTGACTTCGCGACCAAGGTGGGCCGGACCACCCGGCAATTGGCATTGCGCAAAGCCCTGAGCGCGCGCCTGAAGGCCGGGGATGTTCTCATTCTCGATGACATCAAGCTTGCCACCCCGAAGACCAAGGATTTTCTCGCTGTGCTGGCCTCTCTGCAAGTGCAGGGCAGCGCGCTGATCGTCGCGCACACCGGCGACCAGAACCTCCGTCTCGCCTCGCGCAATGTCCCGGACGTCGAACTGACGACTGGCGAAGCCCTGAACACCTACCAGGTCTTGCGCCGCGACAAACTCGTTTTTACCCGCGGCGCTTTCGAGCAAGTGGAGAACCGCCTGGCCAAGGATTAACATGAATTCTTTTGACATTATCAAGACCGTCCGTGTGACCGAAAAAGGGACCCGCCAGTCGGAGAAGTTCAACCAATACACCGTCGTGGCCGACCGCCGTGCCAACAAGCTGGAAATCCGCCAGGCTGTGCAGGAACTTTTTAAAGTAAAAGTCATCAAGATCAACACCCTCAATGTCCGCGGCAAGGCCCGCCGCAGCCGCACGCCCTTTGCCGGCCGCGCCCCGAACTGGAAAAAAGCCATCGTCACCCTCCGCAAAGAGGACAAGATCACTTTAGCCTAACCTAAGAAGGTTTGGTTTCCGGATAGGCTGCCAGGCCTGCCGCGTTTTAGCGGGTTCCTTGGTGTAAAAACGGTATAGAGATGGCCAAGAAATGGTGAGCGGCAACGTGAGCGCGAGCGCATCTTGCTTCCGTGAGTGAAGATGATGCCAGCCCTGAATGCAACTCGGAGTTTGCGGCGCTTCCCCAGAAGAAGGAGCGGGCGCAAACGTTCAAATTCGATTTGATCCAGCGCGGGGATTTTGTGAAGCCAGGTTGGTGGCATTGGCGTTGCCGCCGGGAGGACAGCTCGGGTTATGTGTCCTACGGTTACGTTCACGCTGACGCGCTGGGCGCGACCATTGTGTCCGATTCGTTTGAGGAAGATCGGTGGTAGTCTCCCGCCGGCCTCCGCCTGGATGAGCGGCAGCGTCCAGGCGTGGCGCAAACATCGGAATCGCTGTTCCAGCCGATTTGGGGCTTTTCGTTCACGCGGGAATTTATTAACGTTCGCCGCGGTGAAACGCTTCTTTTTATTTTTCTCTATTTGGAGTTCGCTCATCGCACTCCAGGCCCGCGCCACGACCCCTGTTGTTTTGTCCCCGCCGCAAAGCATCACGGTCAACAATGCTTCCGCGGCGCAGTTTACGGTCGTGGCCAGCAACGTGGTCAGCTACCAATGGCAATTTGATAACAGCAATCTTTCCGGCGAGACCAACGCCACTCTGAGCCTGGATGACGTGAGCAGCAATCAGGCGGGGAGCTATACCGTGGTGGTGACTTCCTCGGACAATACCTCCGTGACCAGCACGCCGCCAGCGGTCTTGACGATTGTGGCGGGAACGATCATCCAATGGACTATCTCCACTTACCCCAACGGCGGCAGCAGCAATTTCCTGGTGCAGCTTTTCGATCATGACAAGCCGGCCACGGTGGAGAACTTCATTCATTACATCACCGCGGGCGCTTACTCGAACATGTTCTTTGATCGCGACGTGGCGAACTTTGTTTTGCAAGGGGGCGATTATGCCGCCTCGGACCGTTCGACTAATCTTTTGCCCAATCGTATTTCCCCAGGGACCAACTTTCCTTCTCAAGTCGATAACGAATTCAATGTTGGCCCCGTCATTCACAATCGATTTGGGACATTGGCCATGGCGCTGGCTTCTGGAGAAACGAACTCCGCCAGCGCCGCCTTCTTCTTTAATCTGGTGGACAATTCGGCAAGTCTGGACAGCCAGGACTTTACGGTTTTCGGGCGCATCCTCTACGGGACCAATTCCGGCAGCAATGTCCTGGAGTATTTCAATGCTCTAAGTGCCCCCAGCAATGGCATTTATTCTAGCTTTTCCGTTGTGCCAAACCTCCCAGTCAATTACGACGGAACCAACTCGCCCACGGACGCCAACTTTTTCTTTTGCGATTTCGCTTTCCTCTCGCCACCTCCGGTGGACACCAACCCGCCCACGGTTTCCCTTGCCTTCCCCTTGCCGGGCGCGGTCTTTACCAACGGGGGTGATCTGACGGTGCGCGGAACAGCGGCGGATAATATCGGGCTGGCCGAAGTGTATTGTGTATTGACATCCTTGGCGGGCCTGAGCGAGGGCGCGGTCCAGACCAAGGCCGCCATAGGGACCACCAATTGGTGGCTCGATCTCGGAACCAACGAACCGGGAGTTTACCAGTTGACGGCCTATGCCCAGGACGGGGTCGGGAACCTCAGCGCGCCCGCGACGGTGTATTTCACCAACCTGGCGGTGCTGACGATGATCACCAACGCAAACGGCGTCTTCAGCACCAACTTGCAGTATCTCGTGCCTGGAAACTCCTATTCGCTGACGGCGGAACCGCCCGCCGGAGAGCAGTTCGTCAATTGGCAAAATCAAGGCGTGGTGTCGCTTAATCCGGAAGTGACGTTCACGGCGGAAACGAACTTCACGCTCACGGTAACGTTTGTTTCCACCAACCTGCCGCCAGGCCTGGCCATAACGAGCCCTGCCGCCGGTACCGTCGTGCAGACCATCAACGCTGGTTTGACCATTAGCGGAACCATTCCTTTATCGACCACTGTTACGCAATTGACCGTCCAGCTTTTTGCCCAATCGAATGCGGTGACCGCGCCGTTATTGGCGAATCTCAACGGCAGCAATTGGTCGTTGGCCGTGACCAATCTAAAGGGCGGCCTTTACACGATTGTCGTCGTGGCGGAAGATTCCCTGGGCCAGGAAGGACTGGTGACGGAAAACTTTACCGCCTTGGTGGCGCCCCCCCTCATCACCAGCCAGCCTGCCAGTCTCACGGTCAATGTCGGCTCGGCGGCGGATTTCAGCATCACCGCCAGCAACGCTGTGAGCTACCAATGGCAATGGATGGGATCAGCCGTCAGCGGAGCGACGAATGCCACCCTGGCCCTGGACGATGTCAGCACCAATCAAGCCGGCTCCTACACGGTCGTTCTCACCGCCGCGGATGGCGAGACGGTGACGAGCCAGCCAGCCGTATTGACCGTCGTGCAGGGAACGATTGTGACATTGACGCTTTCCCGCTATGCGGACGGCACGAGCAGCAACGTCACGATTGAGCTTTTTAACCACGACAAGCCAGCGACAGTGGAGAACTTTATCCATTACATCACCGCCGGAGCCTACTCGAATATGTTTTTCGACGCATGCTCTCCAGACTCTTACCTGGAAGGCGGCGATTATGTTACGACGGACCGATCCAGTAATCATTTTAATCCCAGTCCTATTGTGGCGGGAGCAGATTTTCCGTCTCACGTGGATAGTGAATTCAACATTGGGCCCCTCATCCACAACGAATTTGGGACCTTGGCGGTAAGCAGTCCCGTCTCTTCCAGCAACTCTTTCTTTTTCAATCTGGCCGACAACTCCGCATCTTTCGACTACGACGGCTTCACCGTCTTTGGCCGCATATTGTCCGGCAGCAACGTTCTGCAATACTTCAATACTTTGAGTTCTCCCAGCAACGGAATTCTCGACTGGAACTCTTATTTCCCGGCTCTCCCCGTCAATTACGACGGCACCAATGCGCCGGTGGATGCCAGTTTATTCTATGGCGATTTCACCTTCGTAACCCCGCCGCCGGTGGATACCATTCCGCCAACGGTGGCCGTGACTGTGCCAGCGCCGAACGCGGCCTTTACCAACGGCCTTTCAAGCGCGCAAGGGACGGCGCAGGATAACGTGGGATTGGCCGAGGTCTTTGGCATTTTGACTTCCCTCACCGGAACCTCCGCCAATGTCAGCCAGACCAACGCCGCCTCGGGCACGACCAACTGGTCTCTCTCCTTTGCCACGAGCGCGCCAGGAATTTATCGCTTCAGCGCCTTTGCCCAGGACGGGGCGGGCAACCTGAGCGCGGCCTCGACGGTCTATTTTACAAACATGGCCCAATTGATCATTGTCACCAACCTGAACGGCCAACTCATCACCAACGCGCCGCAGTATCTGCTGCCGGGCCGGCAGTATTCCTTAACGCCGGAGCCCGAGGCGGGAGAACAGTTTTACAGTTGGACCGCTAACGGGGCGACGTCCCTCAACCCCGTTCAAACGTTCACGGCCAACGACAATCTCACGCTGACAATCAAATATATCCCCACCAACCTGGCCGCGGGGCTGGCCATCACCGCCCCGGTCTCCGGCCAGCAAACCCTGGCCATTCAATCCGTCTTGACGGTCAGCGGCACCATCCCTGCCACCAATATTTCACAGTTGACGTGTCAATTCTACGTCAATTCCAATTCGATTTCCCTCCCGCTGCCGGCGGCCATTGCCGGGACCAATTGGTCGTTGAGCGTGACCAATTTTACCAACGGCGCTTACTCGGTCGCGGCGACGGCGACCGACGCCGCCGGCGATTCCTTTCTCACCTCGGCCAGCTTCACCCTGCTCAACGTTGATGAGATGAACCTGAACATTCTCCCGGCCGCGGGCGGCAGCGTCTCCGGCTATAAGGGCCAACTTGTTCCGCCCGGGACGTACTCCCTGAAAGCGTCGCCCCGCCCAGGATATATATTTTACAGTTGGAACGACGGCCTCACTACGACGCTGAACCCTGCCAAGACCGTGAACCTCGCCTCAAACCTGACCTTGACCGCGACGTTTGTCCCCCAGTCGGCCGCGTTGCAAGGCATCACCATCACCTACCCGCCGGCCAATGCCAGGCTGACGAACGGCTCTTTCAGCATTCAGGGAGGGCTTCCCGCATCGCTCAGCGTCACACAAATGACTTGCCAGTTGTTTTTGCAGTCCAATGGTGTGACCGCGTCCCCACAAACTGTTACCGTTGGTTCCTCCCCCGCCAAATGGACCTTCCCGGTGGCCAATCTGACTCCGGGGTCTTACCGGGTCTTGGCGATGGCTTATGACAGCAAGGGGCGCGGCCGGCTCATCGCGGAGAATTTCAATCTCTTGGCGAAACTGGAAGCCGGAGTCGAACCGCCCGGCACGGGCGCCGTCACCGCGGGCCTCAATGGCCAATACCTGGAGGTCGGGAAAACCTATGTGATTTACGCCCGCGCAAAAGCGGGGCAAATGTTTGCTTATTGGACGGGAACGGTGGCAAACGCCACCAGCCCGATCACGCTGTTTACCATGTCAACCAACATGGTCTTGACTGCTTATTTTACCAACAACCTCTTCCCGGCGGTGGCGGGCACTTACACGGGTCTCTTTTTAGACCCAGCCGGGGTGACTTCAACCAACGCGGGCTTTGTCACCTTAAGCACAACCACCGCCGGTGTCCTCAGCGGAAAAGTGATGTTTCCCGCGCATATCCTCGAGGTTTTTCCAACGCAATTCCCCTATACTGGCGTCATCGATTTGTCAACCGAATGGGTCGATAAGAACGTTCTGACCGTGGGGTTTGCCATGGATTTAACCAATGGCACCGACACGGTGACGGGTTTTGTCGCTGACCAGGATGCGGGCGGCAACCTCCTCTGGGAAGACAAGATGATTTTGTATCGGGCCGTGACCAACCTATCCAGCGGCGGCGCTCCGGCGACCGGAAAATACGCGGTGCTTTTACGACCAGAGGACGGCGGCAATCCTCCTGCCAGCGGCTATGCCGCGTTCTCTCTGGCGTCCAGCGGCGCGCTGGCTCTGGGAGGCACGTTGCCCGACAATAAGGCTATTTCCGGGACCGCCAGGATTTCCAAAGACGGCGTCTGGCCAGTCTATTGCGCGCCCTCAGCTTATGGGGGGCAGGGAATGATCATCGGCTGGCAGACCAACAGAGCGTCCGGCGCCAGCACAGGCCAATTGTTTTGGTGCAAGCCGGGTGTGGGTGTGGCCACTAGTTTGACCTCGACCGGGGGCGTTTTCACTCCGCCCCAGCCGGGGAGCAATTATGAAATGGCCGTGGCGGGAGGAACGGCTTATAACCTGCAAATCAACAGCGCGGGGAGATTTAACCCCGCGGCACCTGTCAAACAAATCAGCCTTCTGCCGACGGGTGTTCTGTCCGGCCAGATTGAAATCAACAACCAGGGCCTGCCGTTCAAAGGCATTTTCGTCAGCCCCACCGCGGGCGGCGGCGGTTTCATTTTGAACGACGGAACGAACAATGGCTTTCAAATTTCCGCCCAACCGTGACGACCACGCGCAAGATCACTCTTCTCATTGCCACGCGCAACTCACACAAGGTTGCGGAAATCCGGGCCATCCTTTCCGGCCATTGCCCTTGCCTGAGTCAGAATGACATTCCCGGCGCGCCGACAATCGTTGAGGACGAAGAGACCTTTGCCGGCAACGCCAGGAAGAAAGCCGAAGGCCTGGCTGCCTGGCTGGCCGGGAATTCACGGGCGTTGGCGAACGGCGCGCCTGATTTCATTCTGGCCGACGATTCGGGTTTGGAGGTGGACGTGCTGGGAGGCGCTCCGGGAGTTCATTCTGCCCGCTTTTCCGCCGAGGAAACCTCAGGGCCGGCCAACGCTCCGGACGCGGCCAACAACGCCAAGCTGCTGCGCCTGCTCTCCAGCGTCCCGCCGGAACGCCGCGGCGCCCGGTTCCGTTGCGTGCTGGCGCTGGCGCCGTTGCCCTCTGCCACTGCCAGCGGAACGACGCTGCTCTTTGAAGGCAGTTGCGAAGGCCGCATCGCCCTTGCGCCTGCCGGCTCCGGGGGTTTCGGCTACGACCCGCTGTTCGTGCCCAACGGCTGGAACCAATCGCTGGCGGAGTTGGGCGAATCTGTCAAAAACACAATAAGCCATCGCGCCCGCGCTTTGCGAAAGCTGCGCCAGTTTCTTCTCAGTCAAGAGGGCTAATCCTTTTCTTCCTGCCAGCGGGGCACGAGCGAATGCTGGATGCCCAAATGATCCAGCACCCGGCCTACCACCGTATCCACCACCGCTTCGATCGTGGCTGGCCGATGATAAAATGAGGGATTGGCGGGCAAAATGGTCGCGCCGGCCAGCAGGAGCAATTCAAAATTGCGCACATGCACCAAACTCAAAGGCGTTTCCCGCGGAACCAGGATCAGTTTTCTTTTTTCTTTTAAAACAACGTCCGCCGCCCGCAGCAAAACGTCCTCGCTATAGCCGTGCGCGATCCGCCCCAGCGTGCCCATCGTGCAGGGGATCACCACCATGGCGTCCGGGGGATTGGAGCCGCTGGCAAAGGGGGCGTTCATGCTGCGCAGGCCGTGGGTGCGCGCCCCCTCGGGCAGACGCAATCCTCCCGGCAACTCTTCCGCCAGGACCGCCTGGGCGTAGTTGCTCTGCACGACATGGATTTCGTGCGCTGCCGGGTCCAAATGATCGAGGAGCCGCTGGGCATACAACGCGCCGCTGGCGCCGGTGATGGCCACCAGTATTCTCACAAGGCCCACCCATTGAGGCCGTGGATGTAAGCCAGGATCAACCGCGGCAATTCTTCGCTGTAGCCGCCTTCCAACACGCTGAATGCCGGCGTTCGCAAGGCCCGCAAAGATTCCCCGATCCAATGGAAATCCTCCCGCTCGAGCGTGCCTTGCGCCAAGGGATCGTTGACGTAAGAGTCAAACCCCGCGGAAACCGCTATCATATCGGGCTGGAGAGCTTTCAATTTCGCAAAGGCACTTTCCAGGACGGCGCGATACTCGGCGCGGGGAATGTGCGGGCGAACGGGAAAATTGAAACAATTTGTCCCCCGGTTGGCCACGCCTGTGCCCGGATAGCACGGGTGCTGATGGATGGAAATAAAGAGCAGCCCCGGCTTGTCGAGCAAAATATCTTCCGTGCCGTTGCCATGATGCACATCAAAATCAAAAACCGCCACACGCTGGCATCCCGCCGCCTGCGCTTCCAGCGCCGCGATGGCTACGGAGTTGAGGTAGCAAAAACCCATCACCCGATCGGGCGTGGCGTGGTGGCCCGGCGGTCGCAGCAAACTCAGTGCGCGTTCCCCATCGCGCGCCAGCGCCAGGGCGCGCAAAGCCCCGCCCACCGAGCGCCGGGCATGTTCGGCAATGTGCGGATAAGTGGGGGTGTCGGCGTCAAAATCATCCGGCTGCCCCAGCCGTTGCAAATGCGCCGCCGTGTGGGCGCGAAGCAAGGAGTTCTCTCCGGGCTCCGGCGGCAATTCCCAGTCGAACGGTGATGGCGGGCGGGACTTGAGCAATTCCACCGTGCGGCTGATGCGCTCCGGCCTTTCCGGGTGGCCAGGAGCGGCATATTCCGTGCAGCGCAGATCGGTGATAATCGTCACGCCAAAGCTCAGAGCCGTTTTTCGTCGGCGTCGATGAAATCGACGAACGTTTGAATGTCGTCGCGATTTGCCAGCCCGGCTTCTTCCTTGCGCATTTTCAGCCGGGCCTGCATCGCCTCGTCATTCCGTCCGCGATTGAGGACAAAATCGGCAAAGGCCTGCTTCTCCGTCTCCGTCTTCTTGACGTGACTTCTCACCCAATCGGTCACTTGCCCGTCGGTGAGGGAGTTCTTGACAACGTCAATCATGGTTTCCGCGGAAACGCCCGCCGCCTTCAGCCAAGCGCCATCGAACCCTTTGGTAAAATTCTCCTGGTAATCCGGATGGAGTTTGCCCGCCAAATGGAGGCGGATTTTATCGACAAACCGGGGCAAATAAGCCCACCCGTCCATGGTTTCGCGCGGGCTGCGAGGGTAAATGATTGTATCCATAAGCGCATTTTTTCCCAAGCCCGCGCCGCTGTCAACCGCCATTCCGTTCGTGGCCGGCCAGGCGGTGTGAGACGGAATTCTTCGCGTCTTGTGTCGGACAGCACCCTTGGACAAGGTGAGACGCCGGATTCTGGCCCCTCCCCTCCGCGAAGTGGAGGAGAGGCTTGGGAGAGGAGGCTCCTTTGGTCTTTGAGGCACCCCTCTCTCCAGCTCTCTCCCCGCTCGTGCCTCGCGGGGAGAGAGTGAAACAAGCCCTGTATTATGTGTACCATATATACGATTCCCGCCCTTTCCCCGGCACGACGGCTTTCAAAAGAAGAATTTCTGTCTCACAACCCCTGCCAGGCGAGATCAGCCGCGGCGGGGGCGGATGGGCGGAGGGACGGGGATATTGCGAGGGCGCGGGATGGGCGGAGGAATCGGCGGCGCGGCGGGAGTGGGAGCAGGAACGGGCGCGGGCGCAGGCGCGCTCCGGCCTATCGCGGGCATCTCCTGTTTCACTTCGGTATAAAGCTTTTCCGCTTCTTTGACGAAGTCGCCAATTTTGTTTTCGGGAAAACTCAAGTTGCCGATTTCGAAGGCCGCTCCCACGGGAGACGCGCCGGCGGTCGATCCCAACTCCGGCAACTCCAAGCCGGGCCGGGCGGTCGCCGGTTTTGCCAATGTGTCATAGCCATTGACGATCCATTCCAGCCGGCCGTTTTGCACATCGACGATCAGGCCATGCACGGCGATGGCGGGGCCGATTAGCGGGCTTTGGCGGATAAAATCCACGCCGCGAATGACGTTGGACCGTTCGCTGGCGAAAAGGCCAAAATACTCGGCTAAATTCTCCGGCAAATGCCGCCGGTCCACCCCCAGCGCCTTGAAACGATCTGTCAAGAATGAAACGGTCGTCTGGCGCACATGGCAATCAGTGTGGCCGATGATCGCGATTTCCCGCCCGCCCTTGACCGCGCAGGCCAGCGCGATGGAACGGAGCGTGCTGCTGAGCGAGCCGGTGATAATGTTGCCCGCGTTGCGCAGCCAGATGAAGTAATCCTCCGGGAGGCCCAGGACGCCCGGGAAAAACCGGTTCAGGCGCGGATCGATGCAGGTCAGGGCGATGAGCGGCAATTCGGCGGCGTAATCGGCCACATGCACGCCCGCCGAATTGTCTCCGTTGAGCGCGCGATGGTTCGCGTCAAGAATAGCATCGAATAAACGCATAGATTTAGGACTGTTGGCCGGGCGACGATTCACCCTCTTCGCGGCCTGGATCGGCCATGGCTTTCCGGAGCGCGGGAACCTGTTCGAGCAATTTCTCGAAGCGGATTCCGGTCAGGCTCTCAATCATCGGCGGGAGCTGGCTCATGATTTGGGCGATGTCCCCGGTAAGTTTGCTCGCGCCGCCGCCAGCGCCACTGCCGCTGTTGATCAGCACGATCTTGTCGGTCTTGGCCAGCGGTTCGCTGATCTTGCCGGCCACTTCCGGCAGAATGCGCACAATCATCTCAATGACGGCGGCCTCATTGTATTGCTTAAAGGAATCAGCCTTCAGTTTCATCGCTTGCGCGGTGGCGGTGCCTTGGGCCTCGATAATGGCTGCCTCGGCCAGACCGCGCGCCTTGTTGGCTTCGGCTTCGGCCAAACCGGTGGCTTTGGCGACATCGGCGGAAGCGAAGCCCTTGGCCTTGGCGGCGGAAGCCGCGCCGGCGGCTTCGGTTTCCAATTGGAACTTCGTGGCGTTCGCCAAGGTTTCGACGCGATAACGTTCGGCATCGGCCGGTTTCTGGACGTTGGCCTCCAACTCGCGCTGTTTGCGCAAAATCTCCTGCTGTTGCAGCTCGATCTGTTTCTGTTTTTCGATGATATTGACCTGCACTTCTTCCGCCTTGACCAATTGTCCCGTCTTGAATTTTTGCAGGTCGTAGGCCAGGTCGGCTTCGGCTTTTTTCTGATTGACTGCCGCCTGATACATGGCGACGTTGGCCTGATAGTCGCGCTGCGCCTCGGCGATTTTTGTGTCGGCCACGAACTTTGCCTCCTGCCCGGCCTGGGTCGCCTGCGCGGAACGAATCATCGCGTCGCGGTCCGCTTCGGCCTGGGCGATGGTGGCATCGCGTTTGACCTGGGCGATGCGCGGTTTGCCCAAAGCGTCGAGGTAACCCTGGCCGTCGCGAATGTCGCGGATGGTGAAGCTGACAATGCCCATGCCCATGTTGGCCATGTCGCCGGCGGCCACTTCCTGCACCTTGGATGCGAAAGCGTCGCGGTTTTGGTAAATGTCCTCCACCGTCATCGTGCCGAGAATGGCGCGCAAGTGGCCTTCCAACGTCTGGGTCGCCACGCTTTTGATCTCCTCAATCGTTTTGCTCAGGACCTGCTCCGAGGCGGTGGCGATGGAAACATCATCCCCTTTGATTTTAATTTGCGCGACGCCATCGACTTTAACCGGGACGCCTTTGCTGGTGTACACTTCAGGAGTCTGCACATCGATGGTCAGGAGCTCAAGGGAAAGCACATCCACCTTCTCAAAAACCGGCCAGACGAACGTGCCACCGCCTTTGACAATGCGGAATCCGCGAAATTGCACCGTGCCATCCGCCTCCACGAACCTGTGCTTGTTGCCCGAGACGACCAACACCTGGTTGGGGCCGACTTTGGTGTAGCGGCTGGCCCAGATGCCGGCGAAGGAGAAAATGACGATCAGGATGCCGAGGACACCGAGAACGACGGTGCCGACATGGCCAAGATTTTCAAAGAGGGCGAACATGGGGAGATGCATTGGGATTCCTTTGGTTGCTGGTTTGGGGACGAACTGGGCGGCTCAGAGCCTTGCGACAAAAAACTGCGATTCGGCGATGCGCGTGATCCTGACTGTCTGGCCATTGGCCACCGAAATCCCATTCTGTTCGCGCGCCGGCGCGGTATAACGGCTGCCTCCCTGCACGTAGGCAATCTCTCCCACTCCAGAAGCCGGAATAGGCGTGATGACCGTCGCCGTGTGTCCCACCAGGGAGCCAACGCGTCCCTCGCTGGAACTTTGAGTTTTATGGAACATCGCGCTGAAAAGAAAGAGCACCGAGGTGGCCACCAATAATCCGCCGAAGAGGGACAAAGGCGTGCTGACCCAGACATTGTTCGTCGCTGGAATACGGGAAAAAATCAACCCAAACCCTCCAAAGGCCGTGATGAAGCAGCAGACGGTCGTCGGACTGAAAGTCGAGATGCCCGGCATGCCGGAATTTTCGTAACCCGCTTCGGCATGGCCGCCGGTGCCCAGATCGAAATGCGCGTCGTGGCCTCCGAGATGATGGCCAAAGAATACGCTGGCGAGGGTAAAGCAGAGGCCCAGGAGAAAACAGCCTAAATATACGTACTCTTCCATAAGGTCACGCGGCGGGGGATAAATTGCCCGACCGCACAACAGAATTACCAAGACCCGCCAGAAAAGTCACTTACAAAGCGCCGTTCCCTTTGTAATCATGACGCAGCCGCACACCCTTTCTTGTGAATTGCTTAGCAGAACGTGTTCTGTCCCGTGGCACGGCAAATCAGAGCCGATCTTTCCTTTAAAGCCTGTCTCCAAACCGTCGATGCCATGGTAGCGACATGAAAATGACTGAGCATAGACGGAACACGGCAGAATGGCACCCAGTGACATCAGGCCAGGACTAATTGAGGCAGACCAGGCGGGGGGCGCGATCGCGATGAACCTGCTTGCGGAAAAATGCCATCGCCTGCTGATCGTGGACGACAATCATGCCATCCACGACGACTTCCGCAAGATCCTGATCCCGCGCCCGAAATCGCCCAGCCAGTTTGAGGCAACAGCATCGGAGTTGTTTGGAGATGAATTGGGAGATGATTCCTGTTCCACCCACTGTTTTCAACTGGATTCAGCCTACCAGGGCCAGGATGCCCTTGCTCTGGTCAAGAGAGCCGTGGAACAAGACGCGCGCTATGTGATGGCGTTTATGGATGTCCGCATGCCGCCCGGCTGGGACGGTGTCGAAACGACCGCGAGAATTTGGGAGGCGGATCCGGATCTTCAGGTCGTCATGTGTACCGCTTACGCGGATTTTTCCTGGGATGAAATGCTGAAGAAGCTGGGCCGCTCCGACCGTCTCTTGATTCTGAAGAAGCCGTTTGACAGCGTGGAAGTCTTCCAACTGGCCAACAGCCTCTCGAGGAAGTGGCATCTGCTGCAGGAATCGAAGAACCGAATGGCGGGGCTGGAGGAGATGGTCACGACCCGCACGGCGCAAATGGTCCAGGAGCAGGAAAAACTGAAGAATATTTTCGAGAATTCTCCGGAAGGCATCTTTCAAACCACCGAAGAAGGTGTTTTCCTTGCCGCCAATCCCGCCATGGCTTCGATCTGCGGTTATGCCTCGCCCAAGGAACTGATCGAGCAATTGACCGACCTTCAGAACCAGTTGTATGTGGACCCCAACCGCCGCGCCGAATTTAAAAGAAGATTGCGCGACGAGAGACTGGTATCCGACTTTGAGTTGGAAATAAAATGCAAGGGCGGGTCAAGGAAATGGGTCAGTCTGACGGCCTGCCGGCTGGCCAAAGCTGATGGCTCCTTGCTGCATTATCAAGGCTTCGCCGTGGACATCACCGCGCAGAAAAAGGCGCAGAACGACCGCAACCTGATTGAGGCCCAATTGCGCCAGGCGCAAAAGCTCGAGGCGGTCGGTCAGCTCGCCGCCGGGATCGCGCACGAAATCAACACGCCCATCCAGTACGTTGGGGACAACCTCCATTTCATTGAGGAATCGTTTGCAGCCCTGGGCGGCTTGTTCCAGGATTGCCGGAAATTAGCCTCGGCGGTGGAATCCAACACGGTCACTGCCGAGGGCTTGTCGGCGGTGGAATCATCCGTGCGCAAAGCGGACCTCGATTATTTGCACAAAGAAATTCCGCTGGCTGTGCAACAATCCCTGGAGGGAGTCGCCCATGTCACCAAAATTGTGCGCGCCATGAAGGAGTTTTCACACCCCAGTGCCAGGGAAATGGACGCGGTTGATTTGAATCACGCCATTGAAGCGACGATCACTGTGGCGCGCAATGAATGGAAATACGTTGCGGAGATGGCGACGGACCTCGCACCCGAATTACCCAAGGTCTTGTGTCTCCCTTCCGAGTTCAACCAGGTTATCCTCAACCTGATTGTCAACGCGGCTCACGCGATTGGCGATGTGGTCAGGAAAGCGCCCGGAACCAGGGGAGTGATCAAAATCAGCACGCGGCGGGAGGGCTCCTGGGTGGAGATAAGGATTTCAGACACTGGCACCGGCATTCCGGAGTCCATTCGCCATCGAATTTTCGACCCGTTTTTTACCACCAAAGAGGTGGGCAAGGGGACCGGCCAGGGACTGGCCATCGCGCGTTCGGTCATTGTGGACCAGCATGGCGGCTTCCTCACCTTTGAGAGCGAAATGGGCCGCGGGACGACCTTTATCATTCGTCTGCCGATGAAC
Source organism: Limisphaerales bacterium (assembly GCA_052139695.1). GTDB lineage: Bacteria > Verrucomicrobiota > Verrucomicrobiia > Limisphaerales > Palsa-1400 > PLGF01. The sequence goes on along the minus strand of JBKQWF010000048.1, from coordinate 11,875 downwards.
AGCAGCACCGTGATTGGAAAGAAGACATGAAAAAGCGAATACTTTTTGTGGATGACGAACCCTTCGTCTTGCAGGCGTTGCAACGAATGCTGCATGGCATGTGCGAAGAATGGGACATGGAGTTTGTGACCGGCGGCGCGCAGGCCCTGGAGGCGATGGCGCGGGCGCCCTTTGACGTGCTGATGACCGACATGCGGATGCCCGGCATGAATGGCGCGGAATTGCTCGACGAAGTCATGCGCCTCTATCCCAGGACCATTCGCATTGTGTTATCCGGCCATACGGACAAGGAGCTCATTCTCAAGTGCGTCAACTCTACCCACCAATACCTCTCCAAACCCTGCGATTCCCAAACCATCAAGGCCACCGTCCAGCGGGTGTCCGCCCTGGGAAACGCGGCGGAGAACGAAAGACTCAAACAATTGGTCGCACAAATGGGGCGATTGCCCAGCTTGCCCTCGGTCTATGTGCGAATTGTGGAGCAGTTGAATGACCCGTCCACGACCATCGAGCACATCGCGGAGATCGTCAGCCAGGACATAGCCATGACCGCGCAGTTTCTGAAGCTGGTCAACTCAGCATTTTTCGGACTTTCCCACTCCGTGAGCAGCCCTTCCGAAGCCGCGATCTATTTGGGCATCGATACCATCAAGTCGCTCGTGCTGGCCATTCATACCTTTTCCCAATTTGAGGACCTGAAGAGTTGCGGATTCAATTTGGATGCCCTGATGCACCACAGCCTCAGCACCGCGGGGCGCGCCGGGCAGATCGCCAGGCTGGAAGATTCCACCCAAAAAATCGTCAACGAATGTTTTGTCGGGGGGATGTTGCATGACATCGGCAAGCTGCTCATGGCCGCCAATTATCCCAAGGATTACGAACGGGTGACGCGGTTGGTGGCCGCGGAAGGGTTCTCGCATTGCGCCGCTGAACAAGAAATCTTTGGTGTAAACCACGCCAGCGTGGGCAGCTATCTGCTGCGCTTGTGGGGATTGCCCGTCCCGGTGGTGGAAGCCATCGCCTTCCACCATTCGCCGCGCCAAACCGCCCATCCAGCCTTTTGCGCGCTCACGGCGGTCCACGCGGCCAACGTCTTTGAGCATGAGGATGCCGCCGCTTTCCTCCCGGTGGCAGAGAATGAGCTGGATGATCCGTACCTCGCCGCGCTTGGCCTGACGCACCGCGTCAGCGAGTGGCGCCAAACGGGCCGGCACACTGAAACCAAGGAGGCATTGACCTGCGCATGAACACGAAAATTCTTTTTGTTGACGACGAACCCAACGTTTTGAGCGGTCTTCAGCGCAAATTGCGCAACGACTATCCGCTGGATATTGCCCTGGGCGGCGAGCAGGTGCTGGCCATGATCCAGGACCGGGGGCCTTACGCGGTCATCGTGTCCGACATGCGGATGCCCGGCATGAATGGGCTGGAGTTCCTTGCTAAAGTCGAGGCCAGGACACCGGACACCGTCCGCATGATGCTGACGGGCAATGCCGATCAAAAAACCGCCGTGGACGCGATCAATCGGGGCCATATCTTCCGATTCATGACCAAGCCGTGCGAACCGGAAGTCCTGGCGGAAATGCTCAAGGCGGGTCTCAAGCAATACGGACTGATCACCGCCGAACGCGAGTTGCTGGAAAAAACCCTGCACGGCAGCGTGAAAATGCTCACCGACATTCTCTCCATGCTCGACCCGCAAGCGTTCAGCCGCGCGCAGCGATTGCGCGATTACATGGGCGCCTGCGCCCGGGCTTTCAACATTTCACGGCCCTGGGAATTGGAAATGGCCGCCACCCTCTCCCAAATCGGGTTCGTCACCGTTCCGGCGGATGTGCTGCGAAAGGACCGCGCCAATCAGGATTTGTCCGAAAGGGAAAATGACTTGCTCGCCCGCGTGCCGGAAATCGGCTTCCATCTCCTTTCCAACATCCCCCGCCTGGAGGGGGTTGCCAACATCGTGCGCTATCAGGCCAAGAACTTTGACGGCTCCGGCTTTCCGGCGGATGAAGTGGCCGGCGAGAGCATTCCCATTGGCTCGCGGATTCTGCGCGTCCTCTCCGACTTGATGTTTACCGAGACCGACGAAGCGAATAAGGCCAAGGCCATCGTTGAAATGGAACAATGTCCGGGCCGTTACGATCCCGACGTCCTCAAGTTCGTCGCGGCGGCTTTCGACGTCTTTGTTCCGGTGACGTCCAAAGAGGGCGTCGGGGGCCAGCCCATTCTGTTCAAGGATTTGTCCGTTGGCCAGGTGCTGCTGTCCGACGTGCTCACCCGCGAGGGCACGAAGATCGTCATGGCAGGAGTGAAGGTAACTCCAGTCTTGCTGGCCAAGCTCAGGAACTTTGCCGCCCTGAGCGGAATCCAGGAGCCAATTCTGATCGAGGGATAGCCAGAATCTCTTTGCGAACGCATCGGCTCATCCCATCCCTTGGACGCTCCATCCGTCGCGGTACGTGCGGCGCAGGTAATGGTTCGCGTCCGCGGAGTCGCCGAACTTGAGTGCTTCCGCGTCCCAACCGAGAGTCTTCCGCGGAAAGCGGCAAGCGATGCTGCCCAAAAGAACGGCTTCGGTCAAAGGACCGGAATAATCGAAGCCCGCGGAAGTCTTGCCCTGGCCGAGGCAGGCGTCCACGAATTGCAGCCAATGGTCCTGCTCCTGCACATGGGGCCGCTGATAGCCGGCAAAGTCTTTGTCCGGGTAAAGCTGGGCGAACTCGATGTGCGGCAGGAGCATGGCGCCCTTTGTGCCGATGAAGAGGGACCCCTGGCCCGGCAGTTTATCGCCTTCCAGCAGCGCCTGCGCTTCCTTGGGCGGGCGTTCGTCCCCATCATACCAGGTGATGTTAATCGTCTTGTCAGCGGTGTAAGGGGTCCCGAGAAAAACGTAATGGACGATCGAGTCGATGGCCCAATTTCCTCCCTTGGGCGCCGGACCGGCGGACTGGACGGAAAGAGGCGTTTTCAGTTCGAGCGCGTTAAAGACGGGATCGTAAATGTGGCAGCCCATGTCTCCAAATGTCCCGGTGCCGAAGTCCAGGCGTTTGCGCCAGTTGGCCGGATGATAATAGCCGTTGCCGATAAACGGGCGGGCGGCCGTAATGCCCAGCCAAAGGTCCCAGTTAAAATTGGCGGGAATCGGATCGTTTCCCGCGGGAGGCGGACTGTCGTCGCCCCATTTCTTATCGCTCCAGGCGTGGACCTCTTTGACCTTGCCAATGGCACCCTGCTTGATGATGAGGGCGGCTTGCTGGTAAACGCCTTTGGAATGGATTTGAATGCCCATCTGCGTGACCAGTTTTTGTTCGCGCGCAAAATCCGTCAAGCGCCGCGTCTCATAGAGGTCGTGGGTCAGCGGCTTTTGGCAATAAACATGTTTGCCCAATTGCAGGGCGGACATCGCGATGGGGGCGTGCATATGATCCGGGACGGTGACGTTGACCGAATCGACCGACTTCTCCTTGTCCAGCAATTCGCGCCAGTCCTGATAAATCCTGATGTTGGGAAACTTGGCTTTCAGCGCCGCCGCATGGCCAAGGTCCACGTCCGCCGCCGCCACCAGCTTAAGCTTGGGATGGCGCGTCAGGCTCTCGATGTCGGCCGCGGCCATGCCGGAAGTGCCGATGCTGGCGTGGTGAAGGATTTCGTTCGGAGAAGCGGCGCGCAGAGTCCGCCTCAAGGCGGGCGCGGCCCAGATCCCAGCGGCCGCCACGGAGGCACGGCGGAGGAAGGCGCGACGATTCATGGCAGTTTTCATGGGCAAGATCATTCGAGACGCTTGATGGAGAGGTTGCGAAACATAACGGGGTCGTCGTGTCCAGCCAGGCCAAAGTGTCCGCTGGTGCGGTCTTTGCCGGGATGAGATTTGTTGTCCAGGAAGTCATGCACGGTGCTCAGATCACAATCGAGAATGACAAAACCATTTAGTTCGACTTTCATTTTTGGACCAATGACGGTGACTTCTTCGTAATTCCATTGGCCAATGGGACGTTGATAGCCGCGGGCCGCGGGCACCATTCCATAAGCTGAACCGTGCGCCTGCCGCGGATCGATTTTGTCGCCGGTGGCCTTTTCGTAATTGTCGTCCAGGACCTGGCATTCGCACATGCCGACATAGGCGGTGTCGCCATAGCCAGGATAGCGAATGGCCAAACCGTTGTTGCCGCCGGGCGGCAGCTTAAACTCCAGGCGAACGATGAAGTTGGTATATTCGGCCTTGGTGTAAGGCGTGCCTCCTTTGCCGCGCTGCCACACAATGGCGCCGTCTTCGACTTTGCAGCAATCGAGCGGGCCGTCCCAGCCATCGAGATTTTTGCCGTTGAAAATCGGCTCGAAGCCTTCAGGGTCCGTGCCGCGCAGAAGCCGGTTGGCTTCGTCAATTGGGATTTCGCGAACGGCCAGGTTGCGCCAGCGAATTTCGCCGCCATGAGTCTGGAGTTGAATGGGGCCGACGGGCGGGATCGGCAGCTTGCGATTGAAATAATTCTCCAGAATAGCATTGTCCACGACCAATTGATCGTTGACCACAACGGTGGTGCGGCTGCCGAGCTGCCGGACACGGAAATGGTTCCATTCACCGAACGGTTTGTCAGCCAGGACAAGCGGGTCTTTGCCGGGCGCGCCGGGCGAATTATTCCACAGACCGCCCGAGCCTTTGTCGGCGCCATTCTTGAATTCCTTGGGATTGGTGTGGTCCCAGATTTGCACTTGCGGGCAGCCCTTGAGATAAATGCCGCTGTCCGCCAGCGGCACCGTTTTGTAGTCCACCACCAGGTCAATATCGCCGTAGTTCTTGTCGGTGGTGAGATAAAGACCCGAACCGTCATTGACCAGTTCGCCGTTTTCCACCCGCCAATGCTGGCGGATATCGTCGAGACTGGCGTCCTGCTTGTGTTTTAGTTCCAAGGGCGGCAGAGCCATCCATCCTCGCGGGTCTTCGGTGGAGGCGCCCCACCAGCCATGGAGGGTCTGGCCGTCAAAGATCGGGGTGAAGCCCGGCTCCAGCCAGTCGTTGGGAGCGGCCTGGGCCCCGCCGGCTAAAAGGCAAGTCAATGAGAAAACGGCCAAGGCTCTTGGGAGCAGGCTCTGCTTCATCTTGGGGAGTAGCGAATTCATGATGGTCCTTCAATTAATTCATTGTGGCAAACTCGCGGCAATGATGGAGGACTCCTGGCCGCGAGGCAAAATAAAAGTTTTCACTTTGCGCCTCCTGCTTCTGCTAGACCAGAGGACCTCGGCGAGCTCGGCCAGGCTTCCCTGCCAAAATCCTGACTGGGGATCGCGACCGTCTCGGCCGCTTCCGGTCGGCGTCCCGCCGTCCCTGGAGTTTGGGCATTTTTCCGTGGCCGGCCAGATGCCAATCGCAGCGAAACCAGGACCATGGATCGCACGTTTGTCACGGACGGAACGGCTTACAGGAGTTTTCAAACAGAGATAACAGACAGCCGGAAGGTGCTCCTCTGTTTCCTGTTTAGTTCTTAATAATGGGGCTCGCGGCGCTCGCCCCTCCCGAAAACTCCTGTTGTAATGTCGAATTCAAAGTCCCAAAATGCCTTCGGCGCGACGCCGAAGGCGGCGGGCGAGGAGGCCCGCGCTCCCCGGACCGTCCGCGTGGCTCCGCCCTCAGCCTCAATCGGCCAGGCCGTCAACAAGTTTGATTCTCATGGCGCTGCCGACGCGGTTGTAATCGGGCATTTGCTGGGGAGGGACCATTTGGCCAATGACGCCCGGCGGAAGTGTGTCAAGCATCGGAACTTTCCAGCGCCAGTACTCCGCGTGGCCGTCGGCAAAGGACAGATTGGCCCCTTGGAGGTGGCGATTGGAGGGCATGTCCCACCATTCGCCGGGAGTATAGTTGGGCATCGAGTAGCCGAATTGCGCGTCCATGATCGTGCTCTCATTTTCGTCGATGAAGACGAAGAGCCGGGTCGGAGGTGGGTTGGTAATGGCTGATAATTTCATGAAGCAAGGTTGATACACATCCACGGCCGTGCCCGGAGGTTGCATCTCGGGATCAATCATCAGCCCCAATCCGTTGACGGATTGGCTCATGTTATAGCTGCGCGTGCGGAGCAGCGGCAGGAGATTCCCGTTGGCGTCCTGAACCTGCGAGACGTCGGATGGACAGTGGTAAATGGCGGCCTGACGGTTATACGGGAAGAGAAGACCGGTCTGGAGGGCCGCCGTATTGGTGTCGGTCTGCGGCCAGCCTTGGCACCAGGAAGTTTGGTTGAACGTTTGCACCCCATTGGTGCCGCCGGCAGCGCTGACATCATCGTTTGGCGGAAGCGTTCCGCCGTAATCATCGGCGTACAATTCCCAGCAAATCTGCAGTTGTTTGAGATTGTTCAGGCAATTGATTTTTCTTCCCTGTTCCTTGGCGCCTGACAGCGCGGGCAAAAGGAGCGCGCCGAGAATGGCGATGACGGCGATGACCACCAGCAATTCGATCAGCGTAAAAGCCCCCGCCGACCGCCCATGGGCACGATTGGCACTGTCGAACTGGGAACTCATAGCGGCTTATCTGACCTAACACTTTTACCACAACCGCCGCACAAAATCCAGCAAAACGCGAAAACTCACTGATCGGCCGGCTTGGCCTTTTGCAAAACTCCCAGCCCGCGCATCCATTGCTCAGCCAAGGCCGGCCAGGAAACGACGGCTTTGTCTGTTTTGCGCAATCCGTAGCCGTGGCCGCCGCTGGCGAAGAGGTGCATTTCCGCCGGGACCTTCGCGTTTTTCAACGCCAGATAGTAGAAAACGCTGTTTTCCACATGGACCGGGTCGTCCTCCGTTTGCACGAGAATCGTTGGCGGGGTATTTGAGGTGACGGTCAACTCCGGACTGATGTCCGGCCCATTTTGCCGAGTCAAATATGCCGGATAAATAAGAACCGCGAAGTCCGGCCGGCAACCCGCCTGGTCCGCCGCGTCGGCTGGTTCGTAGGAGCGCTGATCAAAACGCGTGCTCGCCGCCGCGGAAAGATGGCCGCCGGCGGAGAATCCAAGGATGCCAATCCGCTTGGGGTCGAGAAGCCACTCTCCGGCATGGTAGCGCACTGTGCTCAAGGCTCGTTGCGCATCCTGCAACGCGGCGGTGTATCGCTCCAAACCTTGGCGCGCCGGAACGCGATACTTGAGCAGGGCACCGGTGACCCCGATGGAATTAAGCCAATGGCAAACTTCCGTGCCCTCCAGGTCCATCGCCAGAATGGAATAGCCCCCGCCCGGGCATACGACCACCGCGGCCCCGGTGTCTTTGTCTGGCGTCGGACGGTAGAGCGTGAGGCTGGGCGCGCTGACATTGCCCAGGCGGATGACCGGTTTGCCGGCGACAAGACCCTCGCCCGGTTTGGTCGTGTCGTGCTCTTCTCCGATGTCGCCTTTTTCGCCAGGCGCGGCGCCCGGCCAAAGAAGCATTGGCTTAGGGGCGCGAGAGGCGAGAGTTAATAAACTCGTGTCGTGTTCATCGAGGTTTTGGCCAGGCACGGGAACCGGTCCAGGAGCCAGCGGCTCAACGGCCCGCGCGGAGGAGAGGATCAGGAAAAGAAGAAAGGCGTTTGCTTTTAAGCGGTTCATAACATTTCGTGCAGTCAATCCAGCGGTGTGACTTTAAGATTGCGGAAAGCGACCGCCCCGTGGTCGCCTTGGAGATAAATCGGGCCGGTCGGATGCTCCTTCGCGTTGCGGCTGACGTTGGTCCCGTGGGCAATCTCGACGTTGTCCTGAATGACCTGGCCGTTGAGCGTTACTTTGACAAATTTGGCGTTGGCAGTTTTGTTCCCCGCCGCGTCGAAGCGCGGGGCGCGGAAATCGATGACCAATTTTTGCCATTCGCCGGGTTTTTTGCAGGCATTGAGCAACGGCGCGGTTTCGCTATAAACGGCGCCACAATCGGTCTTGCCCAGGACAGCTTTGCCGTAACTGTCGAAGATTTGGATCTCGTAAATGTTCATCATTTTGATGCCGGAGTTGGAGTCCGTGCCGTTGTTCGCGCTGGATTTTCCCACCATGAATTCCGCTTCCACAATGCAATCGCCGAAGACCGCTTCCGACGACAGATTGACTGTGCGATTCGTGCTGATCAGTTCATTGCCAGGGCCAACGACTTTCAGTTTCGCCGGAGCCTCTTCATTCATGGCCGCCGTGCCGAACGTCCAGGTGTTGGTGCCGCGGCCAATGGCTTTCCAGCCGGTGAGGTCTTTTCCGTTGAGCAGGGAAATGGTTTTGGGGCCGTCCGCGCCGAAAGCCGCCGGGTCCGCGACAGTCCAGGCCAAGCCAGCCGCGGTGATGGCGAGTAAAAAACTGGATTTCATCGCCGAATAATGCCGTGATAGACCCCAAGCGTCAACCGCCGCAACTGACAATTGCGACCGGTTCAACCCCTTTTGCGCCGGCGCCCGCCGTTAAAATCGCACCCCGAAATCGGTGGGTGAGATTCCGTGTCTAGGCTGCTGCCACCCGCCGCCATACTTCGCTGAAATTGACTTTGGCGCGTAATTGGCGAAGAAGGTAAAATAACCCCATATCAGCCCGCCCCAGGAAGGCGAATTCCGGGTTGATCAGCTTGTCCTGCAAGACCCGTTTCATATGGGCGGCTCCTAGTTCCTTGAATTTAGCATCCAACCCGGCGCGGTAATCGATGATCACGTCCGCTGTCGAACCTTGCGGATAGACCAGGTCCGCCCACTGGTCCAGAATCGGCAAGACGCGGCGCGCCCGCGCAAAAGGAACACGCGGCCCATAAACCAGCGCGACAAACGAGCGCGCGGCCGCTTCGCTCTGCCGCCAGGCGCGTTCCCGATAGCAACGGCGGAGTTCGAGCACATCAAATGAAAGATGTTTGACGCAGCCGAAATCCACCAAGCCAATGGTCCCGTTGGGCCCAAAAAGATAATTGCCCGGATGCTGATCAGCGTGCAGCGCCTTCAGGCAGACCAGTTGCAGCTCGTACATTTCGACTAAGCGCGTCCCGGTCTGATCGCGGATTTCTTTCGACGGTTTCCGTTGCAGAAAAGCGTCGAACGATTCGCCTTCAACGTAAGACATGGTCAGCACACGGTCGGTGGACCATTCGCGCCGGACCCTTGGAATGGTGAGATAGTCCAGGCGGCTCAACCCTTTGCGGAAAAACTCCAGGTGATCCGCTTCGCGCCGGTAATCGGTTTCTTCCAACAAGCCGCGCTGAATCTCGTCCAGCAGCGCGCGCGGAAGATGCCCCGTGAGCTGGGTGGGCAGGGTGGTGGAGCGCAGCAGTTTGAAATCCGTTTCAATCGCGGACTTGATTCCCGGATACTGGATTTTGACGGCCACCTTCTCGCCATCGTGAGTGACGGCGCGATGCACCTGGCCCAAGGAAGCCGCCGCAAAAGCTTGCGCGTCGAACTGGCGAAAAACTTCGTCAGGAAATCTGCCGACCGACGCCTTGAACTGCGCGCGGGCCAATGTGGCGTGCATGGCGGGCGCCTGCATTTGGAGGTGGGCCAGTTCCTGCATGGCTTCTTCCGGCAACATGTCCGTCTGCATGCTCAACATTTGGCCCAGCTTCATCGCCGGACCCTTCAACGCCCCCAGTTCCTCGCGCACCCGCCGCGACGCTTTTTGGTGGAAGCGGGCTTGCCTCCGCGCCTGTTCGCCTTCGCCCAAAAGAAGGTTTTGGGCCTGGTAGGAAAGATAGCTCCCCACCAGCCCAAGGCTCAGTTTGCCGAGCCGGAAGCCGCGTCCGACGGCGCGGCCGTCCTGGCTGCTCTTTACCATTCCCATCCTCCACTTTTTAAAAGGCGCGTCCCGAGCTTCAAGCACCGATCCAGCAGCGCGAGGGTTTTCTCTTTGCCTGGCGAACCGTCTTGCAGCCAAAACGTGATCATGGCCGAATGGAACATCGCGAACGCGTAGGCCCCAAAGTCGCCCACCCGCGGAATCTCCCCGTCCGCTTCGGCTTGTGCCAGAACGCCGCGGATAAACTGCAGGTAACGCAGGTTGCGTTCCTGTGACTGAAGGCTCCAGGGACTGAGCTTGGAGGCGGGTGCCAGCGCGCGCAAATAGACCGCGCCAATAAACTCTTCGTACGGCGCCAGCCGATCGAGGAACCGATGGATGATGGCAAAGAGCTTCTCCGGCAGCGAGGCGCGTTGAATGTATTTGTCCCGCTCATACCAGGCGATGGTCTCCGCCTGTTCCAGGGCAAAGAAATAGAGCGCCAGGTCCTCCTTGGTCTCAAAGTAATTGAAGAGCGTCCCCTCGGCGATGCCGGCCCGTTTCGAAATCCCCTTGGTCGTGGTGCGATAAAACCCCTTTTTCGCGAACAACTCCAAGGCCGCGGCCAAAATGGCGCGCCGGGTTTTCTCCTTGTTTTCGTGGCGTTTGCCGGATGTTTTCTTCTCGCCAGCCCGGTTGTTTTTCGCTTTCATAACAAGAAAATGAGTGAACTCATATTTTGAGTTTGGCACGGCGCGCCTCCCCTGTCAAAGGAAAAAAATGTCGCGCAGCCGTGCCTGAGTGTGCATTTCACGGTATGGACAGAGCACTCTGATTTTTAGCTCCGATAGGAGCGAAATCTTTGCAGGTCAACCATCTCCAATAGTCCAATAGAGAATCAGCTCCGTAGGGAACGGCCTATGCCGAACAACCGTGTTTCGCTGGACCGCAAAAGAAGACTTGCACAGAAGCAAACGAAGTTAACGAAGGGGAAGCTGAAAAAAAGGGGAAGGGTGCCGCGGGTGCCGCCTCCTCCTTCAAAAACTCCGTTCCCCCTGTTAGCTCCCGTTCAAATTAGGAAAAAAAGGCAGAAGACCACTGATCACACGGATCAACACGGATTAAAACTCAAGCCGATCAATCCTCTTTCTTTGCTTTGAGGGCGGTCTTCTTTTTGTAGGGGGAATGGAGGTTGAAATAGATGCCGCACAACGGCCGCTCGTTCTCGGTTTGGCTCAGGATAATCGTGACTTGCTTGTCCAGGGCGATGCCGTGGCGCAAGTGGGGGCCGCGGCTGACGTAAGCGCGAATCGCCTTGTCCATGAGGGAGACGAGCGCGTCTTTGCATTCCTCCGGGATTTTGTCGATGCAGACAATGTGTTTGTCGTAAACCTTGAGGGCTTCGGCAATCTCCGCTTGAAATGTCTCGACTGTCAAATCCATAGTTATGTGTCGCTGCCGGCTTTCTTGAGCGCGGGGCGCTCGCCCAACAGAGCGCTGCCAAGCCTTATCATAGTCGCTCCTTCTTCCACCGCCACTTCAAAATCACCGCTCATTCCCATGCTTAAGTGGGCGAGGGGAACGCCAAGGACGTCCTCGCATTGCGCTTTTATTTCCCGCAGCCGGCGAAAAACGGGCCGGACTTTTTCCAGGTCGCGCGCGAACGGGGCGACCGTCATTAACCCATGCAGTTCGATCTTGGGCAACGCGTTCAGTTCCTTCAGTTCCGCCAGGACTTTTTCCGGCGCGTAACCGAACTTGCTCGATTCCCCAGCCACATTGACCTCCAGCAGCACCGGCATGGTGCGGGCGGATTTTTCCGCCCATTTGTTGATTTCCTGGGCCAGCGCCAGGCTATCGACGCTTTGAATCATGTTGAAAAAATGCACGGCGTCGCGGCACTTGTTGGATTGCAAATGGCCGATCAAATGCCATTGCAGGCGTCCAGGGCACTGGCCGATCTTGACCCGCGCTTCCTGCACGCGGCTCTCGCCGAAAAGGACCAGCCCTTCCGCTGCCGCCGCGCAAATCGTCTCCGCGGGGTGGCCTTTTGAAACCGTCACCAGCGTGACGGAGGATGGGGCGCGCCCGGCGCGGGCGCAGCTCTCGGCAATGCGGCGACGCACTTGCGCGAGGTTGGCTGGAATGTCCATAAGAGTGCGACTAACAAAGGCCAG
>JBKQWF010000047.1:0-13822 GCA_052139695.1 Limisphaerales bacterium | reverse complement strand
TGCGCGCCGGTTTCTTGCCCGCCAGATGGGCCCCGGCGCGCAGCGGAGTGCGCGCCCTACCCAGCGCGTCCCAGCGCGCCATCTTGTCCATCTTGTCTTGTATCATCGCTTCCTCCTTGTTTAATCTCAGCGCATGGCATTGGAATCGATTTGCCGCAAACGAGTGCCGCATACGATTCCGCAATGGGTGGCTGAAGGAAGCTGGTTTTTTATCACAATCAATTGCGTACCCCGCGCCATGAACCAACTTTGCCTGGAGGGCACTGGCGACGCTGTTCTCGCCGCAGCCGCCCACACTCACGCTAAACAGATTTGGCATTGCCGCCTCTGTCTCCTCATGCCGGACCATTTGCATGCCATTATCGCCTGTCCGCGCGATCCAGGCATGGCAAAGATCATCGCAAACTGGAAGAGATTTGTGGCAGGCAAGATTGGAATAAACTGGCAGCGCGGTTTTTTCGACCACCGCTTGCGCGATGCGGCCGAGGTAATGGAAAAAACCGACTACATTGTGCGGAATCCTGTTCGCAAAGGGCTCTGCGAACGCAGTGAGGATTGGCCGTGGGTGTTTCGCTCAGATGACCGTCGTCCTCCACAGATCGGGAAACAAAACTCCAATCGCGCCACAGGCAGGCGTTTGGTAGGGCGCGCACTCCGCTGCGCGCCGGGTGCCTTTGCCCGCCAGCGCCGCCCTGGCGCGCAGCGGAGTGCGCGCCCTACCGGGCAAAGGACGTTGCCATCCGCGCGCTTTGCTCCTACCTTGCGCCGTGGTTATGGAAAAAATTGTCATCATGGGCACCGGCTGCGCCGGATTAACGGCGGCGATCTACGCCGCGCGCTCCAACCTTTCCCCCCTGGTCGTGACCGGCACCCTGCCCGGCGGCTTGCTCACCACCACCAGCACGGTGGAGAATTACCCTGGCTTCCCCGAGGGGATCGACGGCTACGAATTGATGGCCCGCATGCAAAAGCAAGCGGAACGCTTCGGCGCCCGTCTTCTCACCATGCGGACGGTCGAAGCGGTGGATTTGTCCCGGCGGCCATTTACCTTGACAGTCGATGGCGAGAAAGTGCAAACGCGGACGCTGATCATCGCCAGCGGCGCCAGCCATCGCCGGCTCGGACTGGAGAGCGAGCGCCTCCTGGAAAAGAAAGGCGTCACTTTTTGCGCCACCTGCGACGGCGCGTGGCCCATGTTTCGCAAGCAGCCGGTGGTCATCGTCGGCGGCGGCGATTCCGCGTGCGAGGAGGCGCTTTATTTGACTCGCTTTGCGTCGGAAGTTTACCTGGTGCATCGGCGCGACAGCTTGCGCGCCTCGAAGATCATGGCCGGGCGCGTCTTGCAGCATAGCCGGATCAAGCCGGTCTGGGATTCAACGGTGACGGAGATTCTGAACGTGGAACTGGATAAAGTCACCGGCGTTCGCTTGAAGAACGTCAAAACTGGAGAGGAAACGACCCTCGCTTGCGCCGGCGTTTTCGTCGCCATCGGCCATGTTCCGAATACGCAATTATTCAAAGGGATTATCGATATGGATGCCAATGGCTATATCATTCCAAAAAGAGGCTCCGCCACGAATATTCCCGGAGTCTTTGTGGCTGGAGATTGCTCGGACCATGTCTATCGCCAAGCCGTGACCGCGGCCGGTTTGGGCTGCGCTGCCGCCATCGACGCCGAGCGTTTCCTCGCCCGCGAAGGCGATTGATTTTTTTAGGGACGACTAACCCCTAACGTAGCGTTTCAATGAAACCATTACACAATCCCCTCTCCCGGCCTGCGGCCACCCTCCCCCCGCTTTGCGGAGAGAGATTTCCCCCGAAAACATTCGCGCATTGAACCCATGAACCCGTTGCGCCTCGTACCATCCCTCTCTCCACACACTTGTGGCGAAGATGGATGGCGGGATATGACCATCATTTGTCATTATGATTGACTTTATTTCCACCGCCTAAGGTTGATCGGACTGTGGTCGTCAAGATTCTTGCTCCCGGCCCAAATCCTAACGCGATGAAGTTCATCGCTTGGGGAGCGCGACCGTCTCCCCGGCCTCCAGAGGCAACAGAGGGTGGGGCTGAGCTGCCGCTCAGCCCCAATTTCGGCCTTTTATTCCTGCTCCGTTCTCTCAGATTTGTGGGGTGCGATTAAGAGTGGGGAAGATTCAGCATTCATTCTCCCAACGGGAGAAAATCATTCAGCCTGGGGTTGCCCCGGCTTTCAGAGGGGCTACCCCAGGTCGGTCCATTATTTGCCTCTACCCGGAACGGGTTAAGGAGCCGTCAAGAAATAACATTTACAAATAGGACGCCGAAAGGCCAAGTCAGATTGTAAATGTTATTTCTTGACGGCTCCTAAATCCACCCTCAACTCGCCCGCTTTCAACCACACCCGGATTTGTATGTTCGGCTTTGCTTTGATTCCAAATACGAGGGAGCAAAGTCAAGTCATTCGAGAACTCATCGGACAGCGCATCTCACTTTTTACCAGCGCCGCAGGGCGCGACCTCTCTGTAGAACGCCCTCACCACGGAAAAGCAAAGCCTCGTAGAGGCGACATCTGCTGGTTAAAGAATGGGCGTCAAATGGGTGCCAGTTAATGGTATTGTAATATACCGTAATGTTCGACCGGCATCGCTCTTTGCCGAGGTGCCGGGCATGGAGCGCAAGCTCACAATCCAATATGCTGAGGCTATCTGACTTGGCCGCTCCAACGGCCCGGCAAAAATCCTGAATCATCACGAATCCGCTCGAAAAATGGCAAACAGTATCAGATTGCAGTATCAGATTTGACGAACCATAAGGCTTTCCCCGCTACGCGTTCCCGTGTCATCATCCGGCTTGCTGAAATCACGAAGGCCAAGCCGAATGCCAACCACCACCAGGGAAAGCTTAAAGGCGTGGCGTCGGGTTATTTGTCAATGGCTGCAAATCCAGCACAACCCCCGGCGGAGGCGCAGGTGGACTTATGTTGGTCGCTTCCTCCCATGTAAAAGTTCAGATCTGACCCCATCGAATTCTTTTTGCAAAATCCTAATTAATTACGGATTCAGTTTTTGGTGGTATGGTTTCCTGTCTTTATAAAGAGCCACGCGCAAAACCCGTTCAAAAACCTTCCGTAGGATTTTAATCTTGACGCATTCTTATTATCATTGCCCCGCATGAAAACAATGCCACGCTCTCGAGGACCGCGATGACCCGCAACGGCAAAATCGCCCGCCTCCCGCTGGCCATCCGTCAGCAGCTTAACCAGCGCCTGCAAAACGGCGAGCTGGCCCAGGACCTCCTCTCCTGGCTCAACCATCTCCCGGAAGTCCAGGCCAAGAGAAACAGCAGCGCATTCGCCAAGCCCTTGGTGTCGGTCCCGAGTACGGCCCCGGCGCCGCCCCGGAAAGCCTGCTTTCCGCCTTAACCCGAACCCAATTGAGCTAAATTGAACCAAATTGAGCCGCCAATACCCCCCCCGGGGGGGGCCGCCGCGCCCCGCCGCGATGTCCTCGCTCTCTCGTTTCGGGTGCAAGAATTCTGTAACAGCACACCGGAGGACGCCCGGAGGACGAGAATTGCGCTTTTGTTTCCGCCAAAAGGCGGGTTTAATCTTTCAATGAAAAAACGTCAGGCCACGATTCGCCGCGCCACCCGGGAAACGCGCATCACTCTGGCGCTGGACCTGGATGGCGCCGGCAAGTCTGCCGTGAAAACTGGCATTCCGTTCTTCGACCACATGCTGACGCTCTTTGCCAAACATGCGGTCATGGATTTGCGCCTGCGCTGTGAGGGCGACCTGGAGGTCGATGCGCACCATACGGTGGAAGACTGCGGATTGGTTTTAGGCGCGGCCTTCGTGCAAGCGCTGGGAGACAAAAAGGGGCTGCGGCGCTACGGGACCGGTTTTGACCCGCGGAATCCCTTCACCGGAGAGGCTTATGTGCCCATGGACGAATGCCTGGCGCGTTGCGTCATTGATTTCGGGGGCCGGCCGCACCTGGTCTGGCGTGGGCTGCAAGAATCCGCGCACAAAAGGATTTCCCTCGAAGAAAAGACACAGGACACCTCCTCCGCTTTTCGCTTTGGGCTGGCGAAGGAGTTTTTCCAGGCCTTCGCCAATGAAGGGCGGTGCAACCTTCATCTGGAATTGCTTTATGGAGATGAACCGCACCACATTGTGGAGGCGCTCTTCAAAGCATTTGCTCGTGCGGTAGATGTTGCCTGCCAACGAGATACGCGGATCGCCGGCTGTCTGCCGACGACCAAAGGGAAGCTGTGAGTTTTTGCTGAATAGTTTGCGCCCTGCCCCGTCCAACCCTATGTCGATGGAACCTGATACGCCGACCATGACGGAGGCGCAATTGGTGAAGTTGGCCCAAAAAGGCAATATGGCGGCCTTTGAGGAATTAGTTGCGCGGCATCGGGACAAGATTTACGCACGTGCCTACAGCATGATGCGTCATGAAGATGAAGCGCTGGATCTTTCTCAAGACGCATGGGTAAAGGGTTGGCAACGGCTCGGGCAATTCCAGGGCGATTCCAGCTTCGTGACGTGGATGACGCGGATTGTCATCAACCTCTGTCTGGACCAATTGCGCAGGCAAAAACGGCAAAGGACAGAGTCCATCGAAGCCATGGCCGAGGATGCGGGCGGGGTGGAACGGCACATGCCGGTGGTCAATCCCAACCCGACTCAGGGCTTGGAGCGGCTCGAGCTGCGGCAGCGCATCGACCGGGCGCTGGCGCAATTATCGCATGAGCATCGCACTGTCCTGGTTTTGCATGAGTTTGAAGAATTGGAGTACAAAGAGATTGCCGTGCGGATGCAGTGTTCGATCGGCACGGTGATGTCGAGGTTGTTTTATGCGCGGCGGCGAATGGCATCGTTGTTGGCCGGTCTGAAAAGAGAGAATTTGCAATGAAGCACGATTTGGAATTGAGCCTGCAAGCATGGCTGGATGGCGAATTGCTGGAAAAAGAGGCCCGGCAGGCGGGCGAATGGATTGCCCGCGACGCCGAAGCAGGCGCGCTTTTGGCGGAGTTGCGCGCCATTAAAGAAACGTTGCCTTCCAATGAGACGCCACGAACGGTGCCTGACACCCGCGAGTTTTACTGGAGCCAGATCGAGCGGCGCCTCCAGCAACCCACGGCGGCGGCAAAACCAGCTCGTTCTTCCTGGCTTGCCCGCTGGCAGGCCCTTTTGCTACCCTTGACTGGCGTGGCCGCGGTGGCCTGTGCCCTGATCGTCACAACGCATTACACGCGGACGCCGACTTTTGATGAGATTTGTGCCACGAGCGATGCCATGGAAGCTGTGACTTATCACGACCAATCCGGGCAAATGACTGTCGTTTGGCTGCAAAACAGCTCGCCGGCTGCTCCACAACGCGCCGTTCCAAATGTCAAGAGCCCAACCCAAACCACAGACGAATCTGACGGGGAGATGGATTAGCCCCGCGGTCACGACCATACCGGATGCGTAAATTCTTAATTTCTCCCCTTGCCGCATTGTTGTGTTCCCTCGCCGCCGTGGCCTCGGCCCAGGCTGGGGATATCAAAGTGGAGGCCAAACTGGTCTGGGGAGCCAACGACGAAAAGGGTGACGGCAAATGCAAGCCGGTGGATAATGACCTCTCTTCCAAGCTTCACGGGACGTTCAAGTGGAAAAGCTATTTCGAGATTACCAATCAGGCCGCCTCCATCGCGCTGAATAAAACGTCTGATCTGAAGATGAGCGAACGTTGCACCATTCAGATCAAGAACCTGGGCGACTCCCGCATCGAGGTCAACTGCATCGGCGACGGCAAACAAGTTTGCAAGGGCGCTTACACGCTCAATCCTCCCACCTGGCTGGTGCTGGGTGGAAACGCCACGAATGACACCGCTTGGTTCATCGCTCTGCGCGCCGTCGATTCAAACCCCGCCGAGGTCAAGCGGCCGTTAACCACAAATTAGATCAACGCCGCGCAGGTTGAGGCCCGCGCGGCGCCGCGGTGTGGTCTTAACAAGCGATCTCAGGTGTGCTGCTCGCTCGCCAGTTCTTCATTGGTTGCCACGTTGACGATCTTGAATTGCTCGGCATGGAAAGTCGGCTCGGGGCGGAAGGACAGTTTGCCGAAATAGCGCTTTTCCATGTCGATGATCAGTTTTTCATCCTCCGTGCGCAGCCGGTCCAAAACGGTGGGGTGGACAGCGATCCGCAGTTGAAAATCCGAGTCGTCGCGCGGGCGTTGTTTGAGGATTTCGTTCAGCTTGCGCTGGATTTCCACGCTCATCGTGATGGCGCTCTTGACCTTGCCCCGGCCCTTGCAATAGGGGCAATCGTCATAGACCGCCGCGCGCACGCTCTCGGAATGCCGCTGGCGGGTCATCTCCATCAGCCCCAATTGCGAAATGGGGAGGACATGGGTTTTGGCTTTGTCGCGCCGCAGACCATCCTTGACCCGCTGATAGACCTGCTGCTGATCGCGGCGCGATTTCATGTCGATAAAGTCGAGCACAATCAACCCGCCCATATTCCGCAACCGCAGTTGGCGGCAAATCTCGTCTGCCGCCTCAAGGTTGACCCGCAGAATGGTCGATTCCTGGTCGCGGCTGCTCTTATGGCGGCCCGTATTCACATCGATCGCCACCAACGCTTCGGTTTCGTCGATGAAGATATGGCCTCCGCTCTTGAGCTGGACCTGACGGGAAAAGGCATTCTCCAATTGCCGGGTCACATTGAGCCGGTCGAAGACAGGCTGACTGTCCGCGTAGAGGACGAGCTTCTTTGCCGCCAGCCGGTTGACGCGCGAAATCATGGCCCGCATCCGCTCAAAGGCCGCGGCATTATCAATCACAACGCGGTCCACATCTTCGGTGAGGAAATCCCGCACCGTGCGTTCGATGAGGTCAGGTTCCTGAAAGACGCAGGTGGCCGGCGGCTGGGTTTTGATCTTCTGCTGGATTTCGTTCCACTGTTCCAGAAGCATGGCCAGGTCCAGGATAAAATACCGTTTTTGCTGCCCCTCGCCAGCCGTGCGCATGATCACGCCCATTCCTTCCGGGATGTTGATTTCCCGCAGTATCTTCTTCAGGCGCTGGCGTTCTTCCGGGTTTTCAATTTTGCGCGAAATGCCGCTTTGATCGGAATTGGGCAGCAGAACCAGGTAGCGTCCCGGCAGGACCAGATTGGTCGTTACCCGCGGCCCCTTGGTGCCGATAGGTCCTTTGGTCACTTGAACGATGATTTCGCTTCCCGCGGGATAAAGGCGGGGAATGTCTTTTTGGGTGATGCGCGGTCGTTCCCGCCGTCTGCCTTCGTTTCGTTCCACGACTTCCACGCCGCTGTCAAAACTGCTGGGGACGATGTCCCAGTAATGGAGGAAGGCGTTCTTCTCAAAACCGATATCGACAAAGGCTGCCTTGAGCCCGTCCTCGAGATTCCGCACCTTTCCTTTGAAAATGCTGCCCACCAGCCGTTGCTCCGTCGTCCGCTCCAGCGTCAGCTCTTCCAACCGTCCACCCTCCTGCACCGCCACGCGCGTTTCCAGGGATTCGGCGTTGATGATGATTTCCTTGTGGGTCTTTTCCCTGTCCTTTCGCGGCAGGATTCTTTTGATGACCCTCTTGAAACGGTCGATCAAGGTTGGCGGCTGCGCCCGCAAGGGGACCGGTTCAAATTTCTCTTCCTGGGCTTCAGCCGGAGCCTCTGGACGAGGCCGGCGGAAAGCGCCTTTCTTATCGCGCGGTTCCTCAACCGCTTCCTCCTCCGGAGGATTTGTGGGTGGCCCTTCCGGGGGCAAGCCCGCGGCGATATTTTGCGCCCTCTCAATTTCCTGTTCATGCCGGGGCCGTTCAAAGACGGCATCCGGTTCTTTGTCGCCGGTGGCTTCAGCCCTGGCTTCCAAGGCGGAACGGTCGGGTTTATTATGGCCAAGGCCGCCGCTGGGGCGAAAGCGCATGCCGCGCCGGCGCCGGGAAAAATTACGATCACTCATAGATTAATAAGACCTCCGATAAATGTGGACGTTGTGCAGAATGCCAATGGCGATCAGCGAGCAAACCACCGAGGACCCGCCATAGCTGAGCAGGGGCAATGGAATGCCCGTCACGGGCATGATGCGAATATTCATTCCGATGTTGATGAAGACGTGGCAAAACAAGAGTGTGACCACGCCGACGGCCAATAAGCTTCCCAGGTGATCGCGCGCCTGGCTGGCTATTTTGATCCCGTTAAACAAGAGCACCGCGTAAAGCGCCAGGACCACGACGCTGCCAACAAAGCCTTCCTCCTCGGCAATGACCGAGAAAATGAAATCATTGTGTGCTCCCCCTGTAGGCAGGAAACCCAGCGAATGCTGCGTTCCTTGCGTCCAGCCTTTTCCGGTCAATCCCCCTGAACCGATGGAGATAAGCGACTGCTCGACTTGGTAGCTTCGGTCGCGTCCGAAGTACGTCAGCAGGTTTTTCTTTTGATAAGGGGTGACGATTTTGAGTTCCGAAGGCATAAAGAGAACGGCCGCCACCGCGATGGCAACCATGAGACCCATGCCGCCGACCAGCGCGCCAAGCATCCGCCCGGACACTCCGGCCGCAAACATCATCGTTAGGCTGATGGCCAGAAAGACCAGCGCCGAGCCCAAGTCCGGCTCTTTCAAAATCAGGAAAAACGGCAGCGCCGTATATCCCAATACCCCCAGAAACACCTTCCCCTTCCGCAATTCGTCCTCTGGCCGGCTCAAATAGCTTCCCAGCCACAGGATAAAAGCAATCTTGGCAAACTCCGACGGCTGCACGCTAAAGCCGGCCAAATTGATCCACCGTTTTCCCCCATGATGGACCGCGCCAAGAATGAACACGGCCACCAGGAACAAAACGGCGCCCCAATAATAGACTGCCGCCCAGCGCACCAGCCGCCCATATTCCTTGCGGCACAGCGCCACCGCCGCCGCGACTCCCAACCCGTACCAGATGATCTGGTGCAGATAGATTTCCTTGTACCACGCCATGCGCGAGACCGGGCCAAAGGTCGCGCTATAGATAAACGCCGTGCCGATGACCATCAACCCCAGAGCCGCCCACCACATCAGCCGGTCGTCGGGACCCTTCTTTTCGTTGAGCTGTGGATCGTACATGTTAGTTTCGCGCCACGGTGCGCGCCTTCGGCGCAAGGCCTTGCTCTTCTTTTACGATGGCTTCGTAGATCTTCCGCGCGACGGGACCGCAGGTGCCTCCACCCGAGCCGCCATCTTCAATCATCACCACCACCACGTAGCGCGGGTCTTCGTACGGGCCGTACGAATCAAACCAAACGACGTGCTGATACGGACTGCCGGGAGATTTGACTTGCGCCGTCCCGGTTTTTCCTGCGATGCGGAAATTGCTTAAATAGGGCGTGCCGCCTCCGAAGTGGAAGGCGTTGTAGGCCGTGCCTGCTTTGGTCGTGCTGTCCGCCGGATGTTCCGTGTCCGCCACCATCGCGCTGCGAATAATATTCAAGTGCCGCGGATTTATTTGCACATGATCCCGGACGCCTCCCTTCGCGTTCAGTTCGTTCACGTCTCCCGTTTGGGGATCGCGCGAATAAGCCGCCAGCCGCGGCCAGTAAAGCGTGCCGCCGTTGGCGATGATTTCAATCATCCCCGCCATCTGCAACGGCGTGGCGCCGATTTCCTGGCCGATGCACACATCCGGAGCGCTGCTCAGAGGAAACGTTGTCCCCACGGCGGCTGCCGTCGGAATATTTCCCGCCACTTCCTGGCCTGTTTCAATGCCCGTTTTCACCCCGAGGTGAAAGCGGCGCGCCACCTCCAGGATTTTTGCCAGCCCCGCTTTCATGCCGTAATTGATGAAGTAAGTGTTGCTGGACCGGAAAAAGGCGCGCTCAAAATTGTAAAGGCCGGGTTCCGCCAGGTCTCCGATCGGCCGTGCTCTTTCCGAAGCCCGCCATTCTCCCGGGCTGTCAAAGATTTCGTCCGGATTCAGTCCGCTTTCCAGGCAAGCCAGCCCGGTAATGATCTTGAAAGTCGAGCCGGGCGGGTAAGAGCCGCTGACCGCCCGGTTGAATTGCGGTTTGAACTTTGGATCGAGAAACAAGCGGGCGTATTCGGCCTGGGAAATACCAGGGACAAACTTGTTCGGATCATACGCCGGCGCCGAAGCGGCCACCAAAATATCACCATTGTTCGGGTCCAGCACCACGACCGCTCCCCGCGTATTGCCTTGCGCGGCGGCCAGGGCCGCTTCCGCCGTCCGTTGCAGGGTCAAATCAATTGTCAAATAAACATCTTTGCCCGGCAGATTCGGCGTGACGATCTCTTCCCGCTGCCGGTAGTTCTGGTTATTGACAAGAACGGACTTAATCCCCGCCTGGCCGCGCAAGTCTTCGTCAAAGACCCGCTCGATGCCGCTGCGTCCCTCGAAATCCGTGCTTTCACCAGCGCCTTCGGGTTCAACGCGCTGGACATAGCCGAGGACATGGGCGGCGCTCTCGCCATTGGGATAGTCGCGGACGGGTTCTGTTTCCAAATCCAGGTCCGGCTGGCCGGAGAGGCGCTCCGCGAAAATGGCCACCTGCCGCGGCGCCAGGTCGGGCACAATTTGAAAAGGGACGTAAGGATAATTGTTGTAATGGCGCAGGAAGGCGACGGGGTTGAGCACCCGCGGTTCCTCCAGCAGCGCGCTGACCTGGAATGTGATGTTGCTGACGACGTCGCAGTCCGCTTGCAATTGCAGGGCTCCGTGCGCGCCGGCAGGCCACGTCATCCTTCCTCTTTTATTAACAAATTGGGGATGGGCGTGAATATAAGACGCCACGAGGTTGGTGTAACGTTCGTTGAACGGCCCTTGCAGGTCCTCCAGGAAAAGGCTGGCGTTATACCGCGGGCGGTCGTCCGCGAGCACGCGCCCAAAGCGATCGAGGATTTTTCCCCGGATGGCCGGGATGCCCACCGTGCGGAACGACTGCCGCTGCAGATTGTCGGCAAAATGCCGCGCATAGACAATCTGGACAAACCACAGTCCCGCCAGCAGAAGAAACAGTCCCGCCGCCACACCGCCCGCGATGATCCGCAAGCGCTGGCTCTTTTCTTTGAGAACGGCAAGCACGATCTATCCCTTCCCCCGTTTAATCTCCCGATCCGCGCGGAAGGATTCCGGCGTGGCCGGCTGATAGGCAAAGGCCAGGCGGAGACGGTCAAAAAGCTCAAAGAAGACGGGCGCGAGCACGCCGCCGCTCGCCGCCAGGACAATCCACTGCCAGAGAGAGAACCAGCCCAGGAGGGGCGCTTTGCCCAAGTTGAGCAAAAGGAAGAGCGTTCCCACCGGTTGCGCCGCTCCGGCCAGCGCTCCCAAAATGACCTGCGCAAACGTATGCCGACGCAAAATCAGATCGCGGGTCTGATAAATCACCAGCCCGGTCAGCAGCAACGGCAAGATGCTCACGCCCAGAGGATTGAGCGAAAGGGAATCAAACCAGAGCCCGCCGCACCAGGCCAGCAGCACGATGGTTGTAAGGCCGTGCGTCAGGCTCGTGTAAACCATCAGGGCGGGCAGAAGGTCCATTTGCGCGCCGAGCCAGTGGCGCGGCAGGTCGCAAGAGGCTTGGAGAAATACCCCCAGAAAAGCCACCGCTAAAATCAAAATGGTCATCAGCCAGCTCATGGAAGCATCACCCACACTTCCTCCAGGGCCCCCAGGTTGGCCGCCAGCTTGACCCGGGCTTCGGTTGATAATCCGTAATCTTTTGCTCGCACATCCACAATTGTCCCAATCGGAATGTCCGGAGGAAAAACCCCGGCCACTCCCCACGTCACGACAGCTTGTCCCGGTCGCACCGGGCTGTTTCCAGAAAGATAATCCAAGTCGATCAATCCGTCCTCTTGCGGCTGGGACGAATTGGCCACGATGACCCCGGTTTCACCGGCGGTCATTACGCTGGCGGAGAGGCGCACATTGGTGTTGGTCAAGACAATGGCTGAGACGCGCAGATTGGGGTCCCCCAAAAGGATTACCTGGGAGCGGGTTGGCCCCACGCTCTGGACGCGCCCCACCAGTCCCGCGCCGGTCAACACCGCGCAATTGGTGGCG
Organism: Limisphaerales bacterium; assembly: GCA_052139695.1. Classification (GTDB taxonomy): domain Bacteria; phylum Verrucomicrobiota; class Verrucomicrobiia; order Limisphaerales; family Palsa-1400; genus PLGF01. The sequence goes on along the minus strand of JBKQWF010000047.1, from coordinate 1,771 downwards.
ACGCCATCGTGAGCGCCGGCGTCGATCTCCAGGCTGCGCCACCAGTTGGAGGGGTCGCGGGCGATGACGCGGGCCAGTTTGAGTTTCCAACGGCCCTGGCGCGGCCATCCGAAGATCCCGCGCAGGCGGGCGTTTTCGACCCAAAGGCCGGCATCCTGGGCAAGGAGGATTTCTTGTTCCTGAGTTTGGCGGCGGAGCTGTTCCAGTTGGCGTTGCAATTCGCGCCTGGGGGTGAGACCGTCGCTGGTTTCCTCGATCAATCCGTGGGTGGAACTGCTCAAGCCAAAGAGGGGCAGAAAAAGCCCGCTCAAGGCCAGTTTTAGCTTTCCTATTGGCTCGCCGGGCAACTTCAAGAGCGCCACGGCCAGCACCGCGACTAAGAACAAAATTATATAATGCGACTTTTTCAGCATCTCGCCCCATCCGCGCATTCTCGGCGCGGACGTGATAAACATTCAGGGCGAACTGGAATCAACTGCGCGAGGAAGCGACTCGTTTCAAAAAAGCTAGTTCCTGGAGGACTCGCCCCGTGCCTTCAGCGACGGCGCTGAGAGGATCGTCGGCGATATGAACGGGCAAGCCCGTTTCTTTGGCCACCATGCGGTCGATGCCGCGCAAGAGCGCGCCGCCGCCGGCCATGACAATGCCGCGTTCCACCAGATCGGCCGCCAACTCCGGCGGACAGCGTTCCAGGGTAATGCGAATGCTTTCCAAAATGCTGGAAAGCGGTTCCTTCAAGGCTTCACGAATTTCTTCCGAGCGAATGGATAACGTTTTGGGCAATCCGGCGCTTAAATCGCGCCCTTTGACTTCCTGCGTTAATTCCTGCTCCAGCGGATAGGCCGATCCAATACGGATCTTGATCTCCTCCGCCGTGCGTTCGCCAATCATCAAGTTATAGGCCCGCTTCATGTGCGCGACGATCGTTTCGTCGAACTCATCCCCACCCACCCGCAAGCTGCGGCTGAAGACAATTCCAGCCAGCGATATGATCGCGATCTCGCAGGTGCCCCCGCCAATGTCCACGATCATGTTGCCCGCCGGTTCATGGACGGGAAGACCGACGCCGATGGCCGAGGCCATGGGTTGTTCGATCAGATAAACCTCGCGGGCTCCGGCATGGGTGGCCGAATCTTTGACAGCCCGCTTTTCCACTTCGGTTATGCCGGACGGCACCGCCACCACCACTCGGGGCGCGATCAATTTCCGATGATGCACCCGCTGAATAAAATGCCGCAGCATCGCTTCAGTAATCTCGAAATCGGCGATCACGCCGTCTTTCATCGGCCGGATGGCGACGATATTGCCTGGAGTCCGTCCCAACATGCGTTTGGCTTCCTCGCCCACCGCCAGCACGTTGGTCGTGCCGGCTTCGATGGCCACAACGGAAGGTTCGCGCAGCACGATGCCTTGGTCCCTGACATACACCAAAGAATTAGCCGTGCCTAAGTCTATTCCGATATCATTGGAAAAGAGGCTCTTAAATTGCGCAATAAACATGAATGTTGCCTAAACTTTCACCCGCACCTTACGCACCCCAGCCCCCGACCGTCAAGTTTATTGCTTTCATTACTCCGCCGAATTAGGACGCACCTTTTCATTTTTGTAAACGCCAAGAGACGGGGGATTTGGAAAGAATCAGCACCCGCAAGCGCTCCTGGCCGCCATTGCGATGGAGGAACTGCTTTTGAAATTTTCCAGTGGTGGCCCGGCTGCGGGGATTGATTTTGCGGGCTTCCTCCAACCAAGACTGGGCGAAGCTCACCACCAC
>JBKQWF010000046.1:0-5061 GCA_052139695.1 Limisphaerales bacterium | reverse complement strand
CGTCTGAATGCTTCGATAGGAATCGTATAGCACCGGCAAGATGCGGTCGGCGAGACGCCGACCGCGGCGACCGAGACGGTCGCGCTCCCCAAGCCGGAAATTCGCTCGCCTTAGGCGAGGATTTGGGGCGACCAACGGGGCTTGACAAGGCCTTCACTTTGTATTACAAAGTGAAGATGAAAAAGATCGGTCGCGCCATCGCTTTGCTTGAATTGCTCCTGGTTTTTCCTGCCGCCCTCTTTATGACCGCGCTCTTTGTGCGGAATTGTCAGCCACCGCCGTATGAACCGGCGCAAACCGCCCGGCGGCTGGTGGATTGGTACGCCGCCCGTCCGTTTCTTTGCCTGGATATCTTTCTCATCGCGATGCCATTAGTGGCCTTCGTCATTGGCGGCGCGACGGTGCTGCGGCATTGGCGCAACGACCCGGACCTCCGCCAGGCTGCGCGCGAGGCGATCCTCGTTCTCCGCGCGCATACGGCCTCCGTGCTCATTGCCGCAGCCACTCTGCTGGCGGGCGGTATCCTGGCGATCGTCGCCCTGCACCTGATTACGGACTGACAGGTTGCCTCACGGCTTGGCGAGCCGCAGCAGAACGACCCCATGTCGCGGGACGGTGCTCTTGAACTCGTCCCGAAATTGCCCCACATCCTTTTGCCGCCAGAGATCGCGCACGGCCTGAGGCCCCTCAAGGCCGAGGTCCGTCCATTTGACTGTCACGGTGGCCGGCATTTCGCCGCGATTGAAGAGCCCGACGGCTTTGGCGCCGCTCTCCAGGTCTTTGGCCCAGACTTCGCGTGTGTCGTCCAAAGCCACGCGGCGGCCCGGCTTGCCCAGCGGGTCCTGGTCAACGTCAACGACCTCGTTATTGCACAGGAGGCCGAGGGTGAAATCGTCCAGCCGCGTGATATCGCCGCTCAGAATCAGCGGCGCGGCGACCAGGCACCAGAGGGACATGTGCGAATATTGTTCGTTGGGCGTGAGCGGAGTCGGAGTTGTCTGGCCTTTCCAATTGCTCAAATAGCCTACGAGCAAGTAATCGGGATCGTTCCATCCGCCGGGCCCGCCGAACTTGTAGAGTTCGTTCTTGGAATAAAGATCAAAGCCATCGCGAAACAAGGCCGCTGGAATCCCATTGAAACTTCCGCCCAAATCGCCCGCCGTGCGCCAGCTATGGCCGCCGACCTCTTTGCCCCACGTCCAGACGTGGCCCATGCCGTACTGGCACAGGTTCAGCACCATGTCCCTGTCCTGGCGGCGAAGAATGTCTCCCACCAAACGATAAGGCTTTTGCAATTCCGCCAGGCTGCCGTCTTTGGCTTTTTCGTTATACGAACACCAATCGTACTTGAGGAAGTCAAAGCCCCATAGCGCGAAGCGTTGCACATCCAATTCCTCGTGCCCAAACGCGCCCACGTGCCCGCCGCAAGTGGTTGGACCCGGCGAAGTATAAATCCCCGCCTTCAGCCCCTTCGCGTGGATGTAATCGGTCAACGCCTTCATGTCGGGGAAGCGCTTGTTCGGGTTGACCATGCCTTGAGCGTCGCGCGGTTCCCCGCCGAGCGAGGGGTCGTTCGATCCCGGATGAACCGCCCAGCAATCGTCGATATTCACATACTGGTAGCCGTAGTTGATCATGCCATTGCTCACCATGGCATCGGCCGCGGCGCGCATAATCGCGTCGGTGACGTGGCCCTCCCACACATACCAACTGTTCCAACCCATGTGCGGCGTGAGGGCAAGGGTGTCGCCGCAAACAATTTTGAAATTCCTGGTGGCTTTGCCCAGGCGATTCGCCGCCGTGAACGTCACAGAATAATCGCCCGCAGTGGTGAGGCGGCCCGTAATCTGTCCCGTTTCCGCATCCACCGCCAAACCCTCCGGCAACTTCTCGACGCCGAAAGTCATCGGACGCTCCCCTGTCGCGGGGATGGTGAACAAGAACGGATGGCCCGGGCGGACGCCAAAGATGCGCGCGCCATTGATGCGCGGTTCGGGCGGAGCCTTGGGCGTCAGCAACACGGCCTCCTCGCGTGGTGAACTGAGGATGGCCGGCATCTTGCCTGTGACTTGCAATTGCGCCTCCGCCCAGTCCGCGTGGTCGTAGTCAGTGCTATCTCCGGTCGAATCCGCCAACAGTAGCAGGACATCGACCCCCGCGACATCAACATCGAACTTTTCCGCCGGTTGTCCGAGCTGCATCGGGCTGGATCTGAAAAGCGTCTTCCCATCACCCACCACCTTGAAAACGATGCCCGCCCCCTTGGCGTGGGCGTTATCATCGACGCCGCAAAAACCCGAAAAGCGCGCGGAGCCCTTATTGAGTTCGATCCGCATCAGGCCATTGGCATGAGTGCCCACGCCATGCGGGAATTGGCGGCCCGCTATGGACAATGGCGTGCCCGTGACGGACTTGTCTGCCTGGGCCGAGCCCCAGCCCTGGACGACCGGCGTAAGATCGAGCGAAGAAATTTCTACCGTCTGCGGCTGGCCCGCGGCGGTTTGGAGGAGTGAACAAGCCAGGAGAAGGCCGGCAAGGGAAACAGCATTGGTTGCGCGCATAAAGTATAACGGTCGCTTTACGCGCATAGTCAAACCCGGATCCTCAGCCGTCAATCCACGATTTTTGTGGTGGGCATGTGAGCGAAGCGTTCATCGCCAGGGCGAATCGCCTTTCCGAGTGTCGGACAATTTGGGTGGGGCGGAGATGGCGCTCCGCCCAAATTCATGGGCGGCGCAACAGCCCAAGCAGCGCCGCCCTGCGCCGCCCCACCAACTTTGATTGCAGCGACACCAAAGCGTCACTTGACTTTCCTGTAAGGTGGGGCAAACTGAACGGCTCGATTAAATGGACCGTATTCGAAACATAGCAATTATCGCCCACGTTGACCATGGCAAGACCACTTTGGTGGATTGTCTGCTCAAACAGTCGGGAACCTTTCGTGCCAATCAAGCCATTTCCGGCGAGGAACGCATCATGGACTCGATGGACCTTGAACGGGAAAAGGGCATTACCATCCGCGCTAAGAACGCCTCCTTTAAGTACAAGGATTATCATATCAATATCGTCGATACGCCCGGCCACGCTGATTTCGGCGGCGAGGTCGAGCGCATCATGAACATGATCGACGGCGTCCTGCTGGTGGTCGATGCCTCCGACGGCCCGCAAGCGCAAACCCGCTTCGTGCTGCGCAAGGCGCTGGAGGCGGGCGCGAAACCGATTGTCGTCATTAATAAAATTGACCGCGACAACTCCAATCCGCACCAGGTGCTGGACCGGGTCTTCGATTTATTTACCTCCTTGCACGCCACCGATGAGCAATTGGATTTTCCGACCATTTATGCCAGTGCCAAGGATGGTTACGCCAAGGTCAACATTAAGGATGAGAGCAGAGACATGGTGCCGCTCTTTGAGGCCATCGTGAAATATATTCCGCCGCCTCGCGCCAAGGCGGGCGCGGAATTCAAGATGCTCGTAGCCAACCTGGATTATTCCGATTACCTCGGGCGTATTGCCTTCGGCAAAATTTATAGCGGCCTGGTCAAGGTCGGCGATGCCGCGGCCTGCTTGCATGGAGACGGGCGCAAGTCTGAAGGCAAGATTACCGCCATTTTCCACTTTGAAGGTTTGCAGCGCATCGAGATCACCGAAGCCCATGCTGGCGATGTCGTCGGCGTGACGGGTTTCGACGACGTTTTTATTGGCGAGACCATTACCGACAACGTCACGCGCGCCCCCCTGCCGTTTGTGCCGATTGATCCTCCGACCATTCAGATGCAGTTCGCCGTCAATGACGGCCCGCTGGCGGGACTGGACGGAAAACTGGTCACGGCGCGCCATATCTGGGAGCGCCTGACCAAGGAAGTCCGCACCAACGTCGCTTTGCGCATTTCTCAGACGGACGCACCGAATATTTTCAACGTTTCCGGCCGCGGCGAAATGCAGATTGCCATTCTCGTCGAGCAAATGCGGCGGGAAGGTTATGAAGTGCTCGTCTCACGTCCGGAAGTCATCTATCGGCTCGACGCGGATGGCCGCCAGCTTGAACCCATTGAAAAACTGTTTCTGGAGATTCCCAAGGAAGCGATGGGGCCGGTGATGGAGAATCTTTCCGGGCGAAAGGCTGACATTGTCAACATGGACCATCATGGCCAGGAAGTGACCATTGAGGCGCTCATCCCCATGCGCGGCTTGATCGGTTTCGAGACCGACCTAGTCAATATGACCCGCGGGCTGGGTGTCATGAGCCATTTGTTCCACGACTACGGGCCTGATCGCGGTGAAATTGTGTCGCGCAAGAACGGCTCGCTCGTCAGCATGGAAGATGGCGAAGCCATGGCCTACGCCTTGAACATGGTGCAGGAACGGGGCCGCTTGATGGTGGAACCCGGCGATAAAATCTACAAAGGGATGATCGTGGGAGAAAACGCGAGAGAGAACGACATTCCGGTCAACCCTTGCAAGGCCAAGCGCCTGACCAATATGCGTTCAACAGGCGACGGCAAGGGCATTCAATTGGATCCGCCGCTCAAAATGTCCCTGGAGCGGGCACTGGAATACATCGGCTCCGATGAATACGTCGAAGCCACTCCCAAGAATCTCCGCCTGCGCAAGAAAATCCTGGACGAGAACCAGCGCAAACGCGCCACCCAGTCCCGTCAGCATAAGGTGCTCGCCGCTTAACCCGGCACCTGCCTCTGGATTGGCTCCGGGATCGCGGGCATCCCGCCCGCCGCATCAGGCGTCTCGCCTGATGCTTCCTGAGTGGTTTTGACTCCGACACCGGTCGGTGGAACGCTCGCGGTCCCCCTTCAAATTCTTGTTGCCGCTTCCCGGGCCCATTTTAAAAATCGTTCTGCCGTGGGCGCAAGGCCCCGCTCGGACCAGGCCGCGCCAATGAGCAAAGGTTTTGGCGCGGGCGTAATGGGAATGAGTTTCAGACGCGGTCCCACCAGGCAGACCAAAGACTTGGGCACCAGCGCCACGCCGCCGCCGGCTTCAACCGCCGCCACGAGACTGGTGATGCCCTCGCATTCTTCGCCGATCAGCGGTTTGCTTCGG
>JBKQWF010000045.1:0-12202 GCA_052139695.1 Limisphaerales bacterium | reverse complement strand
ATAATGGAGACCAGGATATTCGAACCTACTTCACCACGCTCGGTTTGCAGTACATGTTTAACCGCAGTTGGGGTGTCCAAGTCGAATTACCCTATGACGTTCGCCACTACCAGGCGTACCAAGGGGGTTCCACCACCTGGAACGCCTTTGGCGATCTCCGGCTCGAAGGCATGTATACCGGGTTTTTCCCGGACATGTCCGCCGGGGTGACTTTCGGGTTGAAATTGCCCACGGGCGATGACACCCACGATATAACCAGCATCCTTGATCGGGACACGGAACTCGGGACAGGCGGCACCGATCTTCTGCTCGGCGGCTTTTACCGTCACACGCTCAGCAGTGTGCTGCACGGCCTGTATTGGTTCGCCCAGGCGCAATTGGATGTGCCGATGCTTATCCAGGGCGGTTACCGGCCAGGCGTGGAGTTGGATACGTCTCTCGGTCTTTACTACCAGGGCTTGTCGCTCGGCCCGGTCAAGATTACGCCGGTGGCGCAAATCATTCCCAGTGAACGCACGAGCGACACCGGTTCTTGGGCTTCCGGCGGCGTCAATGATCCGCCTGTGGGCATCAGCGACTCCGGCTACCAACGCGTGCTGCTCTCGCCCGGGATTGAGTTCGATATTCATCCAGTGATGATCTATGCCGACGCCGAGTTTGACGTGGTGCAGTACTCCAGGGGAAACCAATTGGTCGCGCCGGTCCTGTTCAAGGCGGTCGTGAGCTACGCCTTTTAATGCGGGCTTCCAAAACAAGACCGGCTCTGCCGGAAAGAAACTCCATTATGATGACTCGAAGACAAGTTTTGAAAACAACCGCGCTGGCCTCGGTCGCTTATGCGGCCGCCTCGACCTTGCGCATAGCCAATGCTCAACTCGCGCCCGCGGCATCACCCCCAAAAGGCCCCTTCACCTTGCCGCCGCTGCCCTATCCGATCGACGCCCTCGAACCGCACATTGACGCGCAGACCATGCAAATTCACCACGATAAGCATCACGCGGCTTATGTGGCGAATTTGAACAAGGCTGTGGCTCAATTCCCTGATCTCGGGAAGAAGCCGATCGGGGATTTGCTCAAAGACTTGAATGCCGTTCCTGAAACAATTCGCACAGCGGTGCGCAACAATGGAGGCGGTCATTACAACCACTCGTTGTTCTGGCAAATGATGAACAAGAATGCGGGCGGCGAACCCGCCGGAGAATTGTCCAAAGCCATTGACCAAAAGTTTGGAAGCTTTGGTTCGTTCAAAGACCAATTCACCAAGGCCGCTTTGGGCGTGTTTGGGAGCGGTTGGGCCTGGCTGGTTGCGGAGGGAGGCAACTTAACAATCGAACCCGCTCCCAATCAGGATTCTCCGATCAGTCGAGGCAAACAACCTTTGCTCGGTCTAGATGTTTGGGAGCATGCCTATTACCTGAAATACCAGAACCGCCGGGCCGATTACATCGCCGCTTGGTTCAACGTCATCAATTGGGATGACGTCTCGCAGAGATTCCAAAGCAAGGGATCCTGATCAAGGCTATCTCTTTCGCGCTTGCGAAACAACGTTGGAAAAACCACCGTTGCCGCGCGGTCGGTGATGATCGCGCTGGCAACGGGGCTTCTCGCCCACGTAACTTGGGCTTATTCGACAACCAATGTGACCACCTCTTCGTTGAATTCGTTGAATAGTCGATTGAAAATTGTTCAGAATTCATGGAATATTCATAACCAGCCGGACCTCATCGACACCGAAACACATTATGCATACGACGAACATTTCAAGCTGGCAGCACCGCCACGATTTCTGCGGCGAATTTGCGGATGCAGAGAAAAACACCCGCCGCGTCCTGATTTTGACCTCGACGATGATGGTCGTCGAAATCTTCGGCGGCTTGAAACTCCACTCAATGGCGCTTTTCGCGGACGGGTGGCACATGGCCACGCACGTCGCTGCCTTTGTCATCACGGTGGGCGCTTATGCCTTGGCGCGCCGCCATGCGGCGAATACCGCGTTTAGTGTTGGAACCGGCAAAATCGCGGTGTTAGGTGCTTTCTCTAGCGCCATTGTTCTGGGTGGAATCGCCCTTTACATGGCAGGCGAATCGGTGATTCGTTTTCTCCATCCGTTGCCGATTCACTTCAATGAAGCAATTGCCGTGGCGTGCGTCGGGTTGGCGGTAAACGTCACGAGCGCCCTGCTGTTGAAGGATCATGATGATCATGCGATGGCGGCGCATCACCATCATGGGCACGGCCATTCCCATGACCTGAACTTGAAGGCCGCTTACATCCATGTCCTGGCAGACGCCGTCACTTCGGTGTTGGCCATCATCGCTCTGGTGGGAGGAAAGACCATGGGCTGGGTATGGCTTGATCCGCTAATGGGAATTGTGGGCAGCGCCGTGATCAGTCAGTGGGCATACGGGCTAATTCGTGATTCCCACGTCATCTTGCTCGACAAAGAGCCTGACACTTCCGACCTGAACAGGGAGATACGAAAGGCCTTACAGGCCGATTCGGACACGGTTGTGGCTGACCTCCATATTTGGCAGCTTGCCGTCAATAAATTCGCCGCGGTCATTTCCGTCGTGGCGCACGAACCGAAAACGCCGGCAGCATATAAGCAACTTCTCCAGGAGCATGAGGAACTAGTCCATGTGACAGTTGAGGCGAACCGTTGTCAGGGTCAGGACAGCTTGGTCAAGACGGCGTAGATTGGATGGTGATGGTAAAGAAGCCGATTATGTGGGGCCGCCTTGCGCTGGTCTTTGTCTTTAGCCTGGGCTTGGCGTCTTGTCGAAAGAATGAGGGAGCGGCGTCTCAACAAGTTCCGTCCGCGCTCAGGGCTCATGGGGAGTTAATCAGTGAACGGCCCGCCGCGCCCAGTGGGAGCGCTGTCGAATCCTCTGACGAGGAGCGATCGAGGCGAAAGCATCCCAAGCCGCCGTCGGTGCAACGGCGCATGGTGCTGGCTGAATTGGTTGTTTTGGGCCAATCGAATTCCGATTATGCCAGCATGGCCTCGGGGACGGCGGGAACGGCGGCAGACCTGGCCAAAACCAATTTGCCGTCGATTACAACCTTGGCTGTCCCTGAGTTGCGCGTGGCAGGATACCGCAATATTTCATTCGGAGCGTTGTCCAGCTTCGATTTCAAACTCACACAGGACATCGCCAGCGCGAGCGGCCCCCAGGCAGAAACGGCCGCTGGAGCGACGGCGCAAATCCCGGAGGGTATTCGGGCCTTGGACGGCGGCAAAGTGGTGATCGAGGGGTTTCTGCTTCCAGTAAAGATGAATAATGGATTGGCTGTTGAGTTTTTGCTGATGAAGAACCAATCCATGTGCTGCTATGGCGTGCCCCCCAAGATCAATGAGTGGATCACGGTCCAGGCCAGGGGCGAAGGAGTCAAGCCGGTCATGGATCAACCGATCGCCGTGGCGGGGGTGCTGCATGTCGGGGCCGTTTTAGAGAACGGCTCCCTCGCGGGGATTTATCGGCTCGATGCCGACAAAATCAGCGCGCCATTCTAAATTGCTTCTTGCGCTGAGGGAAGGTTCGTGTTTTATTGCAAACGAATTGCAAATGGCCAGGACAAGCATTCAGGCTTGGCGAGTTCCGATGATTCGCTGGTCTTTTGTCGCAGCCGTGATTCTCATGGTGCTGTTTTGCGGCTTTTTATCGAGCAGCGCGAAGCTGCATGAGATCATCCACCCCGACGCCAACAATCAGCATCATCAATGCGCCATTACGATTTTTGCGCACGGGCAGGTCGATTTGACCGATGGGGGGCAAGCTCTGGCGACTCCCATTTTGCTTGAGTCTCGGGCCAGCGTCCTTTTTGAGAGTGCGATTCTTACTTCGAGCGACTATTTGCTTCTCCCCGGTCGCGCTCCCCCAGTTCTTGCCTCCTGATTCCGGCGCCCGCCGGATTTTGTCTCGCCAGTTTCAATTTTGCCGCCGCGTAAAGCAGCCAGCAATTTGAAATTCTGCCAGTCGAACTAGATTCAAAAAACTCAGCCCGTTTTCCACCGCGAAAACGGCGATCATCAACGGTTGTTTAGGAGACCATGAAAGACACGGAAGAACTGCTGCTGCAGATTAAAGATTTGCAAAAAACATTCGTCGCGCCGGATGGCGCGCGGCATCGGATTGTCGATGTCCCGGAATTCTCACTGACAAACAGCGACCAAACGGCCTTGGCCGGCGAAAGCGGTTCGGGCAAGACGACTTTCCTGCATTTGATTGCAGGCATCTTGAAGCCGGATTCCGGCACGATCAAAATCGCCGGACGGGAAATGTCCGCGTTGAGCGAACCGCAACGGGATCGTCTGCGGGCCACGACAATCGGCTATATTTTTCAGACCTTCAACTTGCTGCAAGGTTACACCTGTTTAGAGAACGTCCTGTTGGGCATGTCTTTTGGCCCGGGGGCAGACCGGGCCTTTGCGGCGACCATGTTGGAAAGGGTCGGGTTGGGCCACCGTCTCAAGCATTACCCTCGGCAATTGTCCACCGGGCAGCAACAGCGTGTGGCCGTGGCCCGGGCGCTGGCCAACCGCCCGAAACTGGTGCTGGCTGACGAACCCACTGGAAACCTTGACCATAAAAACGCCGGCGAATCTCTGACCCTCATTCGCACAGCCTGCCGGGAGAATGGAGCCGCCCTTCTTCTGGTTAGTCACGATCGTGAGGTCTTGAGCCAATTCGAAACGGTCCAATCGCTGGAGCAAATCAACCAAGCCATGAAAGCGGAAGAGAAAAAGATATGACGCTTTGGCTCATTGTTTTTCGAAGTCTGCGGCAGCATGCCTTGTCCACTCTGGTCACCGCTTTTTCCATTTCTTTGGCGGGCGGGCTGCTCATGTCGGTTTGGGTGGTCAAAGAACAATCCCGCGCCACTTTTACGGGCGTTAATGGCGGCTTTGACGCGGTTCTGGGGGCGCGCGGATCAAAGTTGCAGCTTGTGCTGAATTCGATTTTTCATCTCGAAGCCTCACCCGGGAATGTGTCCGCTCCCGATTATCTGGACATCAAGAACAACCCCAATGTCGCCCTTGCCATTCCCATCGCGGTGGGAGACAACTATCACGGATACCGCCTCGTTGGAACCATACCAGAGTTGTTCGAGAAGGCAGAGTATTCTCCCGGCAAACACTACGAGCTTGAGCCGGGAGGCAATTTCTTCGACCCGAATCGGCGGGAGGCGGTGGTCGGCAGTTTTGTGGCCCAGAAAATGGGCCTCAAACCGGGCGACACTTTTCATCCCTATCACGGCCTGATTTTCAACGAGCAGGACCAACATGCCGAGACTTACGTCGTGGTGGGTGTGTTAAAGCCCTCCAACACGCCGAGCGACCGGGTGATCTGGATTCCATTGGAGGGCATCCAAAAAATGAAGGGCCACGATCCGAAGGCGGCTACGGATGTTAGCGCGGTGCTGGTGAAGTTAAAGGGAGGAGCGGCGGTCGGGTTCCGCATGAACATGATGTATAACAAGCAGGGTAATCGTCTGACCTTTGCCTGGCCGATCGCCACTACCATCGCGGAGTTGTTCGATAAAATCGGCTGGTTTGATAAGGTGCTGGCTTTGGTGTCTTATCTGGTGGCCTTGGTGGCCACGGCGTCCATCCTCGCCAGCATTTATAATTCGATGAATGAGCGCCGCCGGGAGATCGCCATCCTGCGCGCGCTGGGCGCCCATCGGCGGATCATTTTCAGCGCCATCCTTTTAGAAGCCGCCGCCATTTCGGCCTTGGGCATGGTAGTCGGTTTTCTGGTCTATCTGGTCATCATGACTGGCGCGGCCAAGGTGGTTCGCGCGCAAACCGGCATCGTGCTGGACCCCTATCAGTTCAACGCCGTCATGCTCTGGGCTCCCGCTGCCTTGATTAGTCTTGGGGCCCTTGCCGGAATTGTTCCCGCCATGAAAGCCTATCGAACGGACGTGGCGACATATCTGGCTCCCACTTCATGAAAAGACTGTCGACAATTGCTTGGGCCCTCCTGTGGACGTCGTTGGGTGGATGCGGCGATCAGCAAAAACAATCTTCCGCCAATGCCCCGGTCCATTTGCACGTGGACACGCCGCCGCACGGGGGAACACCTGTGGCGTTAGACGATGATTACCAGATCGAATGGGTTTTGGATGAATCGGCAGGCAAACTCCAGGCTTATGTCCTGGACGGGGAAATGGAGAATTTCGTGCGCATTGCCTCGACCTCGTTTGACCTGACAGTGAAACTCCCGGACAAAAAGGAAATCCTGCATTTTGTGGCGATTGCCAATTCCGCCACCGGAGAGAAAGTTGGAAGCACGTCCTTGTTCGAAGCGCAGGCGGATTGGCTCAAGACAAGCAAAACATTCGACGCTGTCCTACAGGAAATCAACGTCGAAGGGACCGTGTTTACCAATGTTGCTTTTAATTTTCCGAAAGGAAGTGAAGACCAAGGAAAATAATCAACTCAAGAAAGGAAAATACAATGACGCTTAAACATGCCATTTCTCTACCGGCTACAGTAGCCGGAGTATGGTTCCTCACCACGATTTCTCCGACGCGCGGTCAAAGCGTTCATGGCGAATCCATTGACACCGCCGCGCCAACCGTCTCCGCGCGTCCAGCGGCGAAGAGTGCCGCCGCGGGAGACGGAGCGGTGCCGCAGGCTGACTTTGAGACGCTGGCAGCCTTTCAGTTTAACGCACCCGATGCGGCTGTCACCAATCAGGCCGCTCTGAACAAGGTGGGCAAGCAGATTCCCGAAAACATCAAGAAGCTGGACGGAAAAGTGGTGCGCATCAGGGGTTTTATGATGCCCGTCAAAGAGTCGGCGGGCAAGGCGACGGAATTTCTGATTACGCGGAGCCAGCCCTCGTGTTGTTTTAGCGGAGCCACCGGCATGAATGAATTTATCACCGTAAAATCTGCCGGTCAGGGAGTCGTTGAGAATATGGATGACGCTGTCGCGATTGAGGGAACTTTGCGTGTGGGCGTATTCACGGACGGCGGTTTCGTGGTCGGACTTTACCAGATGGACGGCGGCAAAATGATCCCCGCAGGGCATTGAATGAGAATGAAACTGTCGTTGATTTGCCTGGCGACTGGCCGGCCCAAATGGGGAAGTCCTCGTTTGGTTCCTCCTGGTGGGGGCTTCCTTACGGCCAAACCCCAGCCCCAGCGCCGCCAAGTCGGTTGTGCATGGCGAAAAGGTTTGGTGACTGGGGCTGGGCAGCGAGGGGTTGGACGCCCCTTTCGACTTGGGCGGAAGGGCGCCGCTTCCGGTGGAGGGTTCCTGGCAATCGAGCAATTGCTGCGACTCGCACTCCCGACCCTGCGCATCCCAAACGATTCGCAACTGGCACTCATCGCCGAGGCAATCTCAGCCTGGGCGATCCAAGGATGAGAAACGCGAATCTAACTTTGCTGCAACTCAGCCGGTCGCAATGAAAGGTCAAAGGAAAAACCGCCTGCGCCAAAGAGAAGCGCGAGAGAATCGTTATGGGGTGTGCTTGGCCTTTGCCGCCCTTGTGCTTTTTGGCCTCGTGGTTTGGGGAGTAAGCTCCATCACACCGCGTGGTTCGCCCGCGCGAATGGTCGCTGCCCAGGTCATTCACGGAGTGAAAAGCGAGCTCTTTAAAGCTCGCCCGCCCCAGAATGTTTCCCCCAACGCGCCTCTCTCTAAGTATCCAAATTATCTTCTGCTCTCATTCGCCAATCTGTCCTCGTTTCCCTTCATTGTCACTGACGATATGGCTGACCCGAAATCCGATGCGACTGGCGTCGCGTCAAATGCTCTCCAGCAAGTCCCGAATTTCATTCGTTCTCTCTCCGACAAGAAAATCGCGATCACTGGATTCATGCTGCCCGTGCGGGTCGATGGGAAATGGGTGAGCGAATTTCTGGTTCTGAAGGACCGTTCCGCTTGTTGCTACGGAATAACTCCCAGAATCAATGAGTGGATCATTGCGCATGCCAAGCGCGGTTGTGCGAAGCCTGTCCTCGACACCCCTGTGACAGCACTGGGCACCTTTCACGTGGGCGAACAACGCGAAAATGGAGAATTGGCTGCGATTTATGAACTCGACTGCGATAAGGTGATCAGCCCGGACCAATGACTTCCATGCCGATGACAAATGCGCCAGTGGACCAGAAGCAACCCCGTCGCGGGTTGGAAGATGTTTTACGCGTCGAACATCTCCGCGTCGAATTTCCCAACCGAGAATCGAGGCAAGAGACAAAGGTGGCGGTTAAAGACCTGACGTT
This sequence comes from Limisphaerales bacterium, assembly GCA_052139695.1. GTDB lineage: Bacteria > Verrucomicrobiota > Verrucomicrobiia > Limisphaerales > Palsa-1400 > PLGF01. The sequence continues at coordinate 3,961 of JBKQWF010000045.1, read as the reverse complement.
CCAAGTGCGACAGGGCGAGGTCTTCGGTTTTCTTGGCCCGAACGGCGCGGGCAAGACCACGACGATGAACGTCTTGCTCGGCTTTACTGGCGCCACGAGTGGAGAGGCCTATTTGTTTGGGACGAATGTGCGCGAACCGATTGCGCGCCAGCGGATCGGCTATTTGCCCGAAATGACTTACTATTACAAATTCCTCAACGCGGAGGAATTGCTGCGGTTTTACGCCACGATTTTCAACATTCCTCGCGAAAGGATCGGAGGATTGGTTGATGCCGCCTTGAAATTGGTGGATTTGGAGCACGCTCGCAAGCGCCTCATCAAGACCTATTCCAAAGGCATGCAGCAGCGGGTGGGCTTGGCGCAGGCGCTGGTCAATAACCCGGATTTGCTCATTCTCGATGAGCCGACCAGCGGTCTGGATCCCCTCGGACGCATGAAAGTCCGCGAAATCATTCAACGGCTCAAAAACGAAGGCAAGACGGTCTTCTTCTCTTCCCATGAATTGGGCGAAGTGGAAACGGTGTGCGACTGGGTGGCGATCCTGCATGAAGGGGAACTCAAGGAAGAGGGCAGCGTCAAGGGACTTGTCGAAAAGTATCAGTGCAATCTGGAGCAAGCGTTCTTGCGTGTGATTGGCTTTCAATCCTGACCGAATATGAAAAACGTTTGGGCTTTGTCGTCTATTGTTCTGAAAGAGAGCGTTCGCCGCAAGGATTTTTACGTCCTCTTCGTGGTCACCGCCCTCATTACTGTGATCATGGGTTCTGTCAATCTGTTTCACGACAGCCAAATCGACCGCTACCTGAAGGAAATCTGTCTGCTGCTCATCTGGATTTCCTCGCTGGTGATCGCCGTTACGATGGCCGCGCGGCAAATCCCGGCGGAACGCGAGAGCCGCACTATCTATCCGCTCCTGGCGAAACCGATCACGCGCACCCAAGTCCTGCTGGGCAAGTTCCTCGGTTGCTGGCTGGCGCTGGCCGTGGCGCTGGCGGCCTTTTACATTTTCTTTGGGTTGGCGGCGATGTCCAAGGAGCACCATTGGCCGCTGGCGAATTATTTTCAGGCCGTGTGGCTGCATTGGGTCATGCTCGGCGTGGTCATCGCCATGAGCCTGCTGGGCTCATTGTTGTGCAGCGCCGTCTCGTCCAACGTTACCATTTCCTTCGTGGTCGTGACGTTTATTTTGTTGCTCGGCCGCCATTTGGACAACGTCGCCATGCGAGCCGGGGAACCGTGGCGCAGCCTGTTGATGGGGCTGTTCTTTGCCATACCCCATTTGGAATTCTTCGATGTGCGCGATCTTGTCATACATAATTGGCCGTCGATCAGTTGGTGGGTCTGCTGGAAAGCGACCGCTTACGGCGCGGTTTATGGCGCTTTCTTTCTGCTGACGGCGTGCCTGTTTTTCCGCCGCCGTGCTCTGAACTGAACGGAAGACACGATGAAGAGCACGGCGTACTTTCGTTCCAATGAGGAAAACGGAAAGAGCAACTTGGCCGCGGAACTTTGCCTGGCATTGTTGCTGGTGGGCGCCTTTTGCCTGGCGACGAATTTGAGCCAGTGGTTCAGGAATTGGCCGGGCAATCGCGCCGCCTCGGCGAATCTCATGGCCGTGGCGATGGGCGACGCGCGCCGTCTCTTTGCCAATCAGTTTTTTGTGAAGGCTGACGCCTATTTCCATAGTGGGATGTACCCAACGATCTATGACAACCGGCAATCGTTCCAGACGCCGCACATCGCCGAAGATTCCGGGGCCATGAAAGGCAAAAACACCGGCGATGAGACGGCTTTCCTGGGCCCGCCACGCAATTGGATTGATGCTTTCGGGAGGCAGTTTTTCCCGTCGGTTCACACCCATCTGAGCGAAGGCGGCGCGAACGGCCAGGAGGGAGAAGGAACAGTTGGTGAAATCCTCCCGTGGCTCAAGCTCTCCACGGAGTTGGACCCCAAGCGGGTGGAAACCTACACCGTCACGGCCTACTGGTTGCGCCGCATGGACAAAATAGACGAGAGCGAACAAGAGCTGCGCGAGGGATTGAAGGAAAATCCGGGCAACCCGCAATTGCTCTTCGATTTGGGCCGTCTTTTTTTGGAATCGCTGCACAATCCGGTCGGCGCGCGCAACGTTTGGGAAGCAGGATTGCGCAATTTGGCGGCCCTGCCGGACAAAGACAGCGACCAGAATAAATTTGTTGCCGAACAAATTCTTGGCGCATTGGCACACCAGGAAGAAAAGGAGCACCATCCCAATCAAGCCATTGCCTGGTTGGAGCAAATGAAGAAAGTCTCCACGACTCCGCAAGCCGCTCAACAATGGATCAATGAATTGAAGGGGCAGAAACGCCCATGAGCGCGGCCGCTGCCATTTTGGTTCGCACCGTCGCGGCGTTTTTCATCGCCTTGGCCGGCGGCGTGGCCAGCGCCTTGATGGCCCGGACGCACGAACGGCTTTGCGCTCTCATCAGCCTCGGGGCGGGAACATTGTTGGGCGTGACGGTTTTCGCCATTGGGCCGGAGTGTTTGGAGGCATTGCGCGTTTGGCAGTTCGCTTTGGCAGTCGCCTCCGGTTATGCCCTCTTCGCGGTGATTAGCAAATATATCTTCCATGTGTGTCCAGCCTGCGCGGCCAGCCATTTTGACGAGGCGACCACTCACCGTTTTGGCGAGATTGCCCTCGCCATGATGGTGGCGCTGGCCATCCATTGCACGGTGGACGGATTGGCGCTTGCGGCAGGCCATGAGGAAACAGGCGCGAACGCGCCCATGCTGGATGCGGCGATGATGTTCGCCATTTGCGTCCATAAGGCGCCGGAAGGCATGGCCCTGGGCGCCTTGCTGCTCGGCGCCGGTTTTGCCCCGACCAAAATGCTCTGGATGGTTGCAGCCGTCGAATCGACGACTATTTTGGGCGGTGTTCTTGGCTACTTTGTTTTGCACGGAGTTTCTGAATTTTGGCTGGGAGCGGCCCTGGCTAACGCCGGGGGCGGATTTGTTTTTCTCGGCACTCATGCGATTTTGGGTGAAATCTGGAAGCACCATAAGGGCATTGTGCTGGGCTTCTTTGGCGTTGGTTTTCTTGTCATTGGCTTGCTCGTGGTCGGATTTCGTCTCAAGGGTTGATGCTCAATATGAAAACGTGTTCTTCCAGCCTAATCTCGATAATCGCGCAAGTAATCGATAGCCATACCAGCCTGCCACTGGCCGTGGTGGAAGGCCTGCCGGGCATCTCGGTGGAGAATTTGCGCAAGACAGTTGGAATTCTTGAAGCGGAAGTTAAAGTCCCTTCACCTTTGTTACGTCAAACACAGGTGAATTGCGCAAGGAGGAGAAAGGGGTTGCTTTGGCAGGGGCATGCATCCAAACTAGGAACATCAAGCGTGAAGCAGAGATTGTCACAAGGCACGATAACGAAGGCTGCGCGAGGGCTGGCAGGGTTTTGCCTCGTCCTATTTCTGGCCGTCTATGCCATGGTGGCCGTTCCAGGCCTGCACACACTAGCGCATCACGACGCGCGCGACACTGGGCACGAGTGTGCCGTAACGCTTTTTGCGCATGGCCAGGTTCATTGTGCCAGCACGGTGGTGGATTGGGTGCGGCCTATCCCGCTTGTCGTTACCAGCAGACCGGCTCCCCGCGCCCTTTTCGTTACTACTGATCTTCGGTTGCTTCCTAGCCGCGGTCCCCCGGGGTTGTTCTTCCTTTAGTCTGTTTGTCTTTGCAGTGAGTTTGGTCTGCCGAATGAGTTGATGCGTTTTTGACTCTTTGGGCGGCCGCAGAAAGTTCCAAGAAAGTGAAGAGCCTTTAACCCTTAGTAATTTAACCAGGACCGCGTTTATGAAATTGAAAAAGAAATCCGATCAGAAGTTTTATTTGTCAGCTTGTTGTGTTGCGCTGACGGCTGGAGATGGACCGCTCCTCGCCCAGACAAACAATACCAATAATCCCGCCGCCTCCACTA
>JBKQWF010000044.1:0-77155 GCA_052139695.1 Limisphaerales bacterium | reverse complement strand
AGGGGGACGATTCTGCCGTCGCGCGACAGCGCGGCCCTCGAAAGCGTTGCCTCGTTTCCATGCGCGGCAACGATAGCAAGAATGAGTCGAGACTAAAATCCTACGGAAGGTTTTTGAACAGGTTTATCGCGCCCCAAAGTCCGGCTACCGATTATGCGACCAGTGATAGAAATAAATCTCGATATCATCCAGGCTGGAGATGGCCACGCTACCCGCGCCGGTCACCGGAATGGACAGATGCCACCCGGTCGTGGCGACGGAACGCTCCTGGAATACGTCTATCTCGTTCGCCGACGGCAGCACGTCCGGATCGTTCGGATTGCCGTCCAGGCGCGTTTCGGTGCGCGGGACCATCAGCATCGAAATCTGCGCGTTGAGGCCGTCGGTGAACACCCAATTATTATTGATGTGCTGCCAGTGGCGCGTGCTGTAGGGCGTCATTTCGCCGATGATCCGGTCGGCGCGTTGCGGATCGCGGGCGCCATAGGTTGGATTGCGAATATAGCTGGTGCCACCGTAACGCAGATAGCCGCTCACCGGCTCATCCCGGGCAAAAGCGCCCGGCAGCCGAATCTTCATCCAGATGATTTTGTCCAGGTAACTTCCCGGCTTCGTGGGATCGACATTGCCGTTGGCCAGATAAGTCGGGCCGGTGAAAAACGACTTGTGCGGAACCTCGCGCACCGTGTTCAAATCCAATTCGATCCACCCATTTGTAACCAGACGGCTGAGGCAGAGGCGAAACGCGCCGATGCCATCATTAGTTTGCCCCGTCACCGGGTCCACATAGGAATTCGCCTGGCCCAGGTCGTTGGTGGGTGTGTATCCAAGGAACTGATCCCGCACCGAGAACCAGTCAAACCGGTCGTCGCTGCTCGAGGACAGCACGTTAAGATCATCGAACAGTTTCATGGCATTATACATGTCCTCCAACTCGCCGGCATTGCGCAGCTTGAACAGGTCAGCCATCTGGTATTCCAATCCAGCCGGTCCAACGACATCCAGCGGCTGGTTCCATTTGTATTCCAGCGCCCGGGCCATAAAGAACAGCCACTCCTGCGCCTGCTGGAAGGCAAGGTCGGCCGTGACCATGTCCGCCTGCATCGTCAACTGATGCACGGGATCGGCAAAGTAGAGGCAGGTCAGGCTGCTGTCGCACTGGGCCAGATTTTGCTCCAAATCGATTTTCTGGCGTTGAAGGGCGATAAGCGCATTGACTTCCTGCTGGAGCTTAACTTCGGCAGATTGCATATCGACCGCGAGGGTGTTCAATTGCAGCAGCGTGGTCTTGACCTGGGCCGCGTTTTCAATCCCCTCAATGGTGGCGGACTGGAGGGCGGCCAGATTATCGAGCTTCGCCTGCTGATTGCCGAGGTCTTTCTCGGCCACATACTGGATGCCGGCGTTGATGGCTTCCGCGGCCACGGAAATGCCATATGAGTCCACCGCTTCCGACGCGCCCTTGGCGAGGGCTTCCGCCGCCGCCTGGGCAGCCTTGATCTTGGCGATTTCATCGTCCACTGAGGCCTGTTTAAGGCCGAAATTGATGTAGGCGTTGCTCTCGGCGCTCCCCTGAGCCAATTCAATTTGGACGTTGGCGGACACATCGTCCATTTGCACCGAGATGTTGGTAATGTCCAACTCGGCGGCAGTGATGTTGAGGAACTGCTGGCTCAGTTGGCTGCCGGGCATGCCCATGGGATAACTCGCGTAGGTTGGGTCAGACGGAGGCACGCCGACTATCTGCTCCAGAGTATCTGCGTAGCTGCTGCTGGCGGCGGCGGATTCGGCGGCCCACTGGTCCTGGCAACCGCGGTACGTTGCGTAGGAGGCTTGGGCTGCCGCCAGGGCGTTCGTCGCCAGACCCAGCGTGCTGTTGGGCGTACCCAGATGCATCAGGAAGGCGTCGTAAGTGTCCGGATAGGACCCCTCGCCGGAGAAGCTGTCATCCAGGAGCGCCAGGAAGTTGGGGTCGAAGCCCAAAGGGTTCAGCCCGCCGCGCTGCGTTTGTTTGACTTTTTCCAGATTGGCCAGGCTGTCGCTCACCCCTGCCAGGGCGGCGCCGACGCCGGAATTGGTCAGCGCGGCGTCAGTGAAGTCCAGGTTCGGGAACGCCGTGCGCAGCAGTTCCGCGTGCAGGAACAGGGAACGTTGCGCCTCCGTAATCGTGTCCTGCGCGGCATTGGAGTCGCCCGCGTCATTGCGCAGAAAATACAGGTTGGCCAGGGTGGCGGCCGTGCCGCCCTGGTCGCTCAACAGTTGGTAGAGCAGAACCAGGTCCTTGTAGCCGTTGAAGAGAGCATTCGTGCTCGTGGTGACGCAGTTCAACACCTTATTGCTATTAAGGTAACTGGCGGGTTCCAGTGCGCGTCCGGGCGCCTCTTCCTGGAAGATAGAGTAGCCCATCGGTGTGTCGGCCACATCGGGCATGCCAAGTGAGTTGGTCAGCAGGTCACAATAAGTAGCCAGAGCCACGCGGTTGGACTGCAAGGCGGCTTCATAGGCCCCAATCTCGTTGTCGATGATGAACCCGCCGGGCGGGGCGGGGTCCGAGATGGGCGGACCGTAATGGGCGTACTGCGCTTGCCGCAGGGCCTGCGCGGCAAAGATCGCTTCGGCCTCTGCGCGGTTATAGTAGATGTCCAAGAGCAGCCAGCGGAGGAGGGCGCTGTCGGGATTGTTGGTCAGCCCGCATAGCAGTTGCGCCTCGGCCATTTGTGAACGGGACCTTTCCGCCGCGCCGTAAAGGTTGGCCATGTTGGTGAAGTTGGGCAGGACGCCGTTCTCGTTGGTGTAAAGCAGGACCTTGTAGCGGAAGGCGGCAACGCTTTGGTTGGTTGGAGCGGCGTCCGGCCAATAGAGAAGTCCATTGACGTAGTTTGCCACGGCGGTTTCGTTGGTGTAATTGGCGAGTTGCCCCCACCCGAGGCGGGGCGAGGCCAGGCATACGAGGGCCAGCAGAAGCGCTGGCGCGCCGCTTAAAACGGGCGGCAAACGGTGGGGAGGAGGCAAGTCGCAGGGCGGCGGGCGTTCCGCGGCTCGCATCGGTCGGGGCTGAATGAGTGACGCCTGGTCCGCGCTGAAAGAGGCCAATGTTTTCAGGAAGGTTTGGAGGTTCAAAGTGTTCATGGGTGTTCTCCTTTGCGCGTTTATTGCACGGGGGTGAGTGGCACGTCGTTCGTCGGGGGCAGCACGGCCGGTTTCAGCAGCAGGAAGGAGCCGGACAGGGCGGCGTCAAGGTAAGGCCGTCCCGGCTCCACGCTTACCAGGGTGGCCACGCCGGAGATTTGCGTGGGGCTGACACTTTGATTGGTTTGGCCGTTGGCCGCGTCCAAGCGCAGATCAACATGGCTGGGTCCGCTAAACAGCGGACTGCCTGTGAGCGCCGGCAGGGGGATATTCGTGGCCACAGCGCAGAAAACGTTCGCCGTAAAGCTAAGCTGCGCCAGGGCGTTCGTCGGGAAAAAGCCATAGCCGTCGCTCTGGATCTGGCCCTGGAAGCCGCTGCTGTTCCGCAGAACCTGGAGGGTGAATCCGATGGTCATGCTCGCATTCTGGGGCAGAGTGACATTGGTGTAGCCGCCGCCGGAGGAGTTGGTCAGCCTCGCTGTGTTGGCGCCTGGCATGCCGTTGGCGAACACCACCGTGCCCTGCCAGGCGGTGTCGTTTTCCTGAACGATCATGCTGGCTCTGCTGGCGCCAGCCACTGCGAAGTTTGGGCCGCTTTGCAATTGGAGGGTCAGGTACTGCATCTGGCCCATGTCAGGGTTGTCCGTCACGAACGAGGCTGGGATGGGGATGACGGCTGTGGTCCCATTCACTTGCACGGTGCCTGTGTTCGTGCCCTCCGTGCCGTTCCAAGTGTAGCTCACGACACCGGTGTACAGACCGTTGAAGACCACCACCGCGCCGCCAGACGTGCTTTGGTCCAGGGTGGAGCCCGGGGAGCTCAGGCCGGCCGTCAGCCAGCGGAGACCTTTGACCCGGTAGAAACCGGTATCGCCCGGCGGCGGCCCGGTATTCACTTCGACGGTGTCGGCGCTGGGCCAGGTGACGTTGGTCACCTCCACCCAGACATTGGTCGGGGACAAGTCGGGCTTATATTGGACGAGGTAGTTGCTGCACGCCGAGCCGAAGTCGTAAACGTGGAATTGCCACGCCTCCGCGGCCACCCTCTGCGCATTGGTCAAATAAAGGAACGAATTGGAATAGAGCGGCGTCACCGTCAGCGTAAACGTGCTGTTGGCAGTGTGCATGCCGTCGCTGGCCGTGACGGTGATTTGGGCGCATCCCGATTGGTTCGGATCCGGCGTGATAGTCACGCTGCGCGACGCTCCCGAACCGCCCAGCACGAGGCCGCCGTTGGGCAACAGCGCGGAATTGTTGCAGCCGGCCTGCACGCCCAATCCCGCCGGGGACTCCGTAAATGGGACAACCGTGCTGCCGCCTTGGGGAAGGGTGAGGTCGTTCAATCCTGCCAAGGCTGGCGACGCGCCGAATGGACCTGCTAACGTGAATGTGACGTCCGGTCCATTAATCCGCCCCACGCTGTTGGAAGCCACCGCTCGAAAGTGATAGGTCATCCACGGGAGCAGGCCCGTGATGGAGCGATTGATGCCAAGGTTGCTGGGATAGCTGCCGAGATCGTTGGCCAGAGTGCTGCCTCCGTATTTGGTCGTCAGGCCATACTCGAACCACGCCAGGGTTTCGGCGCCTCTGGGATTGATCTGGCCTTGCAACGCGGCCGCGGTGGGGCTGAGGTCTGTGGCTGGCAGCGTCGTGACGAGCGGGGTTGCCGGAATTACCGTCACCGTGCGCGTGTTCATGCCCACGCCTCCAAAGGCGTTGGTCGTGGTATAGGTCAATACGTAAGGCCCCGGCACATTGACATCTACGACGCCGGTGACGCCGACGGGGACATTGAGGAGGGTCAAGCCAGCGGGAATGCTGGTCTGGCCGTAGTTGTTGGTTCCCCAGCCAACGACTGTGCCGTCGGCCTCGAGAGCCAAGCTGTAGGAGCTGCCTGCGGCAATCGCCACCACGTTCTTCAAGCTAGAGGGGACGTTGGTCTGATGGGAGCCGTTATATCCCCAGCCAACGACCGTGCCGTCGGCCTGGAGCGCCAGGTTGTGGTAATCACCCGCGGCAATTGCCACCACGTTCTTCAAGCTGGAGGGAATAGTGGTCTGACCGTAGTTGTTGTATCCCCAGCCGACGACCGTGCCGTCGGCCCTGAGCGCCAAACTGTGGTAACTGCCCGCGGCAATCGCCACCACGTTGTTCAAGCCTCCGGGAATAGTGGTCTGCCCATTGTCGTTCAATCCCCAGCCGACGACCATGCCGTCTTCTTTGAGCGCCAAGCTGTGGTAAGCGCCCGCCACAATCGCCGCTACGTTGTTCAAGCCGGCGGGAATGTTGGTCTGGCCATTGACGTTCAATCCCCAGCCAACAACCGTGCCGCCGGTCTGGAGCGCCAAACTGTGGTAACTGCCCGCGGCAATGGCCGCCACGTTGTTCAAGCTGGCGGGAATGTTGGTCTCGCCGTCGCCGTTGTATCCCCAGCCGAGGACCGTGCCGTCGGCCCTGAGCGCCAAACTATGGAGATCGCCCGCTGCAATGGCCACTACGTTGTTCAAGCCAGTGGGAATGGCGGCCTGGCCATAGTAGTTCAATCCCCAGCCAACGACCGTGCCGTCGGCCTGGAGTGCCAGGTTGTGGTAAGCGCCCGCCGCCAGGGTGATGGGCGATCCGGTTATAGTTGCGCCCGGATCCACATAGACGTCATGGCAGGTCCAAGTGATCGGAGGGACCGTCACCAAAGGAGCGCAGAAGCGCAACTCGTGGCCGTAGTCGAAGCCAATGGCATTGGTTGCCACGAGCCGGCAGCGGTATAGTTCGCCCGCCGTCAAGCCGCTTACCTCCGCGCTGACCGCCACGTTTGTCGTGCCAGTCCCGACGGCCATCGAAGGCGTCTGATGGCGGCCGTTGCCGTCCAGCCATTCAAACCACGCCGTCGTGGGCATCGGGCCGCCCGGGTTTATCATGCCATTAAGCGTGGCGCAGGCGACTGTGTTGGTGGCGCTCACATTGCAGGCCGGCAAAGTCGTGACCACGGGCCAATACTGAAATTCCACCGCGCCAATATCCACCGTTCCATCGGCAATGCGCGGCAAGCCGCGCTGGTCGGCGGTCGAAGCGTAGGTGTTGTCACCGGCGTTGATGGCGGGACTGCCGGGCAAGGGAGTCTGCGTCAGGGTTGGCCCGCCATTATTGGCCAGGGAGCCGAGCACCGGGTTTATATTGAGCAAATCATTCGAAACAAAGCCGGAGCCGCCGTTCGTGTTGCCGATGAGATTGTGTCCTTGGGATGAGAATGCTCCGACGACGTCGTCGGAGAGGTTGCCCGGCCGGTAATTCAATCCCACGATGGTATTGACAACCGATGGCGGTTGTGCGCTGGCGCCATTGCAAACTCCTCCGCCGCTGCCGCTGGCGCCAGTGGCCCCTGCCGATCCGTTGGCCGAGCTGCCGGCACCGACAGCCCCGCCTCCTCCGCCGGCTCCGGTGGCGCCGGAGGCTATCGTGCAGGCGATCAGAGCCAGCAGATCGTTGTTGTACAGGCCGCCGCCGCTGCCGCCGTTGCCGCCGTTGCCGCCCGCACCCCCACGCCCTGTGGTGGACCCACTCCCGCCGTTGCCGCCGCCGCCGCCGCCGCCGCCTTGGCCATTCGCATTGCCACTGAGCGTGCAATTGATTTGAGCCGCGTTTGCGCCGACATAAACGGCCCCACCGCAGCCGCCAACCCCGCCAGCTCCGCCGTTGCCTCCATCGCCGCCCCAATGAGTCGGCCACCACGAGGGGGTGGACGCTCCCCCATTGCCGCCGAGTCCTCCTGCTCCGCCTACGCCATCGGTATTGTTCCCGACCGCGCAATCACTCATCATAACTTGGCCGGCGCTGAAAATACCGGCCCCAAGGCCGCCCGCACCGCCCGAACCGCCGACGCCTCCGCCGCCACCTGTAGCTTCTGAGTGATTGGCTCCCGCGGCGCCTGTTCCCCCCTGGCTTCCGGCTCCGCTGGCATTGCCACGCACGATGCACCGGTCGAGCCACAACAAACCCGTGCTGTCGTTGCAAATGCCGCCGCCCGGGCCGCCGGCGCCGCCGGTTCCACCGGCACCCCCGTCGCCGCTGCCATTATTGCCAACGCCGCCATTGCCGGCGCGATTATTGGTGACAATACAATCGCTCAAAGTCAGCACGCCGATATTGTAAATGCCGCCTCCCGGCCAGCCGGAGGCGCCGACCACGCCATCGGCGCTCCTGCCATCCCGTATGGTCAGACCGGAGATGTTGACCACGCCATTGGTGATGTCGAACACTCTGCTGCTGTTATTGCCGCTGAGGCCAAGATTCGTCGCTCCCGGCCCGACAATGTTGAGACTCTTGCTGATTAGCAGTTCCCCGCCCGTCAAGAGAATGGCACCGGTGTTGGTCAGCACGATGGTCGCCCCGGCTGCCGCATTGGCAATCGTCTGCCGCAATGAACCTGCCCCGCTGTCCGCTGAAGTGGTTGCCGTCAAAATAGTGAAGCTGCTGTCGGCGCCGTAAGCCACGCCCAAGTTGTTGGAGACCGCCACGCGGTAATGGTAGGTCACATTGGTCGCCAATCCCGAAACAAGCGTGCTTACGGGCGCCGCGTTGGTGCCGCTGCCGAGGTCTGCCAGCGTCGTCGTGCTGCCGTAGTTGATGGTGGCGCCCCATTGAAACCAAGCCGCAGCGTCCAGGCCATTGGGGTTGACCAAGGCGTTCAGCGTGGCGGCTGTCGGCGTGAAGCCGCTTGCCGGCAGAGTTACCGCATAGGGCAAAGGCGAGGAAGCCCAAGCCGTTCCATTGAGGAGCGTGCCGTCGAAATGGTTCGTGGTGGCGTCCTCGGCCGTTGTGCCCGCGCCTTCGTCGCAGCGCCAATAGGCCAAGAGGCCGGGTTCGGCGCCGGTCAGCCGCCGCAGCATGCCGGCCTGGATTTCCGTTGCGCTTCGGGCCACGTTCCAGATGCGGACTTCGTCAAGGCGCCCGTTGAAGTAAGAGCCGTAATAGTTGCCGAGGTTGATCGGTTCGGTGGTGGTTGTCGCGCCCGGAACCCCCGTCCACGGTCGTGAGGCTTTGAGTGTGCCGTCCACGTAAAGAGAACCGCCGTTGGCGGCCACCACAAAAGCAATATGATGCCACGCGCCATCGGCGACAAACCCTCCGTCCAAGCCGTTGCCGCCGCCAAAAACGCCACGATAACTCGCCGGCGTCCCTCCTTGAAAATACCAGGCATGAACATCCCCGTTGGCCAGGAAAAGCTGATAACCGTTAAACGAACTGCTCACGTATTTGTTGATGAGGCCGGGGCTGGAAGCGGAGTTATCGGTGGTCTGGATCCATGCCGAGATGGTCAGCGGGTAAGCGTTGAGCGCATTCTGGTGCGGCACGTTGACATAGTCATTCATGCCGTCGAATGACAGGGCGTAGCCCCAGCCACTCTGCGCGCGCGCCGGCAGAGCGGCGCAGCACCAGGCCAAGGTGATCAGCAGAAGGAAAGCCAACAGGCGAATGACGCATGACGGATGACATCTTGTTTTCATAAAGTCATTTCTTTCAGGTTGTGAACAGGAAACGCGCAAGGGAAAGGCAGGCGGAGCGAGGAGGCGCGCGGCGAACTGGGAAATCGGGAATTGGGCGCCGAGGAGTTTTGCATAACGGATCATTGTCAGTCTTGGATTCAGCGACGCCGCGACTATCTGGTTGACATTCGGGACAGAGCGTCACCGAAGCCTTTTCCGACAGGTACGATTCTGAACCCCCAAGTCAGAATTGCCTAGAGTGCGAAAGTTTGGAAAATCAGACGTTTGTTTGGATTCTGAGATGGGAAGGTAACAAGCTGTCCCCGCCTGTGGCGTCAGTTCAATGAGGCGGCGGCGGTTGCATCCGCAGCGTCTCGCGCCACTTCCTGGGAGAAAGGCCGTTGGCGTGCTCGAACGCGATGCGGAAGCGGTTGGCACTGGCATAACCAACGGCGGCCGCAACCTGGGAAATGTTCTTTGTGGGATCGCCCAGCAGTTCCCGGGCCTTTTCCACGCGCGCTTCGGTGAGGCAGGTCTTGAACGGCAGGCCGACGGCATGGGAAAAGAGATCAGACAAATAGGCGGCGTTCACCCGCAAATCGTCGGCGCACTTCCGCAGTGTCAGCGGTCGCGCGTAGTCCCGCTGAATTCGATCCAGCACCGCGCCAACAATCCGTTCGGGGCGCGATTGCGGTTGCAGAACCGGGGAGGTCTTTTGCAGCGCCGGCAAGGCACGATGAAGCTCCTTCCGCAGGCGGGTTTGGACAATTTCGGAGACGTGCAGCGCCTGCTGAAATTTGATGAGGTCCTCCTCCTGCAAGTCAGCCAAGCTGGAGGTCTGCGCGTGCGAAACGATGCGCCGCAGGAACCGGGCGGCCCCGGCAAATTCCACCCGCACGCGACGCGGCACAAGACGGGCGGAACGCTTCCGGCCAGGATGTTTGACAGCTGAACCATCCAGCGCCTGCAAGTAGGCGATGCCCACAGTCTCGCCGCGGACCCGAATGGGAAGCCAGAAATTGCGAACCCCGAGACGGCACGTGAATTGGTGGCCGTCTCTCTCCGCCTTGAGCGCGAAGGCGAGGTGTCTTGGCCCGCAGGCCCGGCATTCCGGCGGCAGCGGCAAACCGCGCAACCGGCAACAGACGGAGCAAGTAGTGGGCAAGGTCCGGGACTGCCATTCATGCGGCGGAGCCGGCACCCAGACGATATGAAAATGGAGGCCGGTGACATTGATGAACAGCCTGCCGAGGAGCCTGTCGAAATGCTGGCGGACCAGTTGGCGATATTTCTGTGTCCGCAGCGCGGCTCCGTGCGAGGTTGACAGTCCGGGTTGCCCGGCGAAGGACATTCTCTCCCCGCGGGCGGCAACGCCCTTTCTTAACCTCTTTCGGCACGATCTTCTTTGCCGGTTCATGAATTCAGACAAATTGGCGTCAGTCTCAACGGCTCGACGCCCCCGGACCCCGACAGTGTTGATCGTCGGTGAATCAGATCAGAGCTTCGTTCGGAAGAACTGTTCCGACCCCGTCAGGTTTGTTGTGTAAGGCGAAGTGGCGCCCGCCACCGTTGACCATGGACCGAGCAGATTGGTGGAGGATTGCAGGTTTCCCTGAGTCCAGGTCAGTTGCAAGTGCGTGCCTTGGAGCGCGAACAACACTGTGGGCACACCCATGAAACTGACCTGGTTGACACTGCCCGCCGTAAATATAGAGGCGGCCTCCAACGGCGCCAGCGCCCTGTTCCAAACCCCAAGGTCATCAATATTAATATTGCCATCGCTGGGCTGCGGATAAAGGCCCGTCGGGTCCTGGCCGATGGTGGCGCTATTGGTGCTGTTGATGTTCCCAATGCCGAGGACCGTCGTGCCTCCCTGCCGATTTTGGTGCGCCACGACTCCGTCCAGATAGACGGTGGCCCCGCGTGCGCGGTCAATAACGTAGATCAAGTTATGCCAGTTGCCGTCGTTGATCGTCCCTACGTCGCCATAAACAGCTTCGCCAGTCGGCGTGCCATCATAGACGGAAAAACCCCACGCGCCAGGCCAGCCCAGGGTGCTGCCGACCGTTTGGCCGAACGAAGGTTCGAAGCAGAAACCTGGGTGACCGTAAGTGGAGCCGGCCACGTCCGTAAAGAACGGAAGGTCATTCCCGACATAATTGGCCGGCAATTGCACCCACATGCTGACGGTGAAACTGTTGGTGCCAAATTGCAAATCGGGCCGCACGCCGAGACTGGCATAATTTGCGCTCGCGCTCGAGCCGGTCACCGTCGTTTGGTAGGTGAAGGCCTCGCCGATCTGGCCCGGGACGTAATTATTGGTAATCAAAGTCGCGCCACCGCTGGCCTCGTTGGTGGCGTTGTTGCCCCGGCCCGTGGCGTCGAGCAAGTTGCCGTCAAATGTCAGATGCATGACCAAACCCGCAATGGCCGGCGGGTTCGTTGGCGGCGCCAGGACCGTCACCGTCACGGTCGTGCTCAGGATTCCGCCTATCGCATTGGTAAGGCCCACCGTGTACTGGCCGGCATCGGCAAAGGCCAGGTTGGGAATCGTGAACGAATTGGACGTGGCGCCGGCAATCGGCCCTGAGCCGACCTTGTTCCATTGATAGCTCAAAGGAATCGTGCCGGCCCCGATCGCCGTCAAAGTAACAGGGAGGTTGACATAATTAGTGACGGAGACCGGCTCCACGGTGATGAAGGGAGCTGTATCGGGCCCGAAGGTGGCGGCGTAATGCGCCTGCACTTGAGACGGGGTCAGGGCGTACGCGTAAATGGCCACTTCATCGATCGTCCCGGCATAGTCCAAGTCATAGTCCGGCAGAACGCCCGAGCGCTCCGCGCCAATGCTGACAGGGTCTGTCGATGAAAGAATGCCGCCTCCGTTCAACTGTGAAAGATCGGAAGTGGCGGCAGCCACCCCGTCAATATAAAACGTCAAACCGGGGCCGGCGGAGTCACAAACACCGACCAGGTGGTGCCACTTGCCGTCAGGACCGGATGTGGCGATGGCGGCGGCGGTGCCGCCCAAGTTATCGTTGACGTAGAAGCGATAGAATCCGCTTTGCACGCCGATGGCGAATTGCTCAGTGGTGAACCGAGCGCCATTGTTGCCGGTTCCTTTGACGATGACGGCGGAGCCATCAACCTGGCCCGCGGCGCCATTCGCCCATGCCTCGATTGAAAACTCAGCGGTTGTGCCATGAGAATTGATCGCCGTTGGGCCGATGCCGCCAAGATAGCAATTGGTCGCACCGGAGAACGTCACCGCAAAGTCGGGGTCGTATGACAAGGCGCCCGGCTGTCCAAGCTGGTAATTGCCGTTATAAGTGCCATTGTTGCCGCCCGCGTAGTCGTAGGCGGTGGTCCCGTTGGTTTCATCCAAGCGGAAATAGGAAAGCGGATTGTCCCCGACGATTGTGGTGGCGTAGCCGGCCGGCGGTGTCAAAACCGAGAGCATGGCCGGGGTGCTGGTCGCCACGCCAAAGCTGTTGGAAATCACCAGCGTGTAAGTGCCCGCGGAACTGACCGCGGACGGCGCCGTGTAGGTGGCCTGGTTCGCTCCGGGGATGGCGTTTCCATTCATCTGCCATTGATAAGATAGTTGCTGATTGGGAAGACTCGCGGGGGCGAAGCTGAGCGGTGAACCAATCCAGCGAGTCTCCTCGGAGGGAACCAAGGTGGCGGGCGGCAGAGTCGGCGTTACCATCAGCGCCACAGAACTGGTGACCGCGCCGTAAGGATCGGTGACAATCACCGCATAAGTGGCATTGGCGTCCGCGGTCAAGCCGTTGATCGTCAAGTTGGTGCCGGTCTGCCCGGTCAACGGCACATTGTTGGAAGTCCATTGGTAAGACAATGTACCGGGGCCATCCGCCCAGACGGAGAAGGTCGCCGATGATCCCAGATACGCCGGGGACGGAGCTTGGGGCGCCTGCGTAATGACCGGCAGGCGATGGACCGAGTTGTAGAGGTCTAAAATCATATTTGTGTCCAGCGCGTTGGTGAAAATAGCCGCCTCGGAAATCGAGCCGGGGAAAAAGAATCCAAAATACGGGTCCGGATCGCTGCGCGAGCCCACGGACCATGCGGCCTGGACGAAGTTCGGACCAATTCCTCCGTCCGCCGTCTGCGCTACCAGGGCCCCGTTGCGATAGAGATTCCAATTGGCGCCGTCGTAAGTGCCGACAAGAAACACCCAGTTGCCGATATCGCCCGGGGGGACGGGGAAAATAGCGCTGAAGTAAGGGCCGCCATCGAAAGCGTCGTCAACGGACCCAACGTCGTAATAGGTGACATCCGGAGTGCCGCTGCCCTCCCAGTCGAATGAATCCGCGATCCGCAGATAGTTTTCCGAGAGAACATAGTCGTACCCTTGCGCAATGATGTCGCCGGCATAACCAATCCCAAGAGTGGTTGGCCTGATCCACGCGGCCAAGGTAATCTCCTCGCCGGTCCCGGTAAATGACGGCGTCATTTCGTTGGTGTCGAGCATGAGTGAGCCAACCTCGCCGCTGTAAAGAACCGACCCGCTGTCGGCGCTCAAACCGGGCACGCCCGGCTGGTCCGCCAGCGCCCCGTACGTGTTGGTTCCATTCTCTCCCAAGGAACCAAGGTCGGCCGCGAAAGGATAAGTGCTGGGATTCGGCGGCGTGAAGGCCGGTTCGTCCATATTCCAGTAGCCGGCGGGACTTGAAGCCAGGATAAGCGCATCATAAGCCGACGGGTTGTTGGTCGCTGTGCGGTAGTGGGCGGCAATCGCGTTGGAACTGAGAATGCTGTTATAGACGGCAAACTCATCAATCCAGCCGTCAAACCCGCGGTAGCCGCTGAACAAAAAGACGTAATTATCCAGGAACAGATACTCGCTTCCGTCAAGTTCAATACCGCCAAGGCGCGTGGGGGCCCATTGATTGATATGAAACGAGTTATTGACGGCGCCAGTCCCAGCGAGAACGCCGTTGATATATATGCTCGCGTTCGTTCCGTCAAACTCGCCAACGACATGCGTCCAGTTCGCGTTTGAAAGAGCGACATTCGCCGCCGCGGTGGCGGCGTAACCGCCTTCGCCGCCGATGCGGAAAGTCAAGCTTCCCGGCAACGCATAGAACAGGTAGCCCGAGCGGCTGTCTTGTTCTGGATTTGGGCTTAGGGAGGAAAGCACGCACAGACCGGTCGTATCAGGAATAAGATTCCCTTGCGCGTTGGTGCTGTCATTGGGCTCAAACGGCAAATTCGGCTTCATCCAGTATTCAATCGTGAAAGGAGGCTCGGGGTTTAGCTCCGGGAGATTCGGGATATCGACCATGTTGGTCTCCTGGCCAACGTCTTGGCTCAAATTAAAAACGCGGACGGAGTGGCCGACGATGCCCGGCTCGCCCGTGAGTGCTCCGCTCAAAACATAACCCGTGCCGGCGGCGCCGGTGCTGCCCAAATTTGAAATGGTGTTGATGGCGGGGGAATGGTTCGTTTCATTGAGCCGCCAATAATCGACCGGCGACTGCGCTTCGATCAACGTGGGATAATTCTGGCCGCGCGCCGGCAAGGTGGCCAGTGTGCCGAGCAGAATTGCGCCCGCCAGAGAGCAGCCAGTTTTCCAGGGTTTTGATGTATTCATGCTTTATTTAGTTTTAAGGGTTGAATGGAGACATCTGCCAAGGAGGAAAGGGGCGAGCTGCAGGAAGCGGGAGCCTGGCCGCCAATAAGAAATTCGGTTACAGCGAACAGGGCATTCCGGGGCAACAGTTTTTGGACAAGCATCCTTGCGCGGAGGCCAATCACCGGAAACGCTGACACTCTTTCCATCGACGAAAACCGCTCCATCGCGTCGCCACACCAGCCGTCGAATAGTCCAAGACTCCCTCTTGAGATTTTCCGCATTCTCGTCCGACTCTTTTGCCCTGACCCTTCCAGCACCCCGCAAATCGGCTATTCTCCGCAGAAGCCTCCCGTACCGGCCTGGTCTCCCTGCAACAGCCGTGCCAGAAGCGTAGTTTCCTGTTATGATTTATGTGACCGACACGTCACAATGCGGAGAATCTAATCTGGGATTTTTATCGGGTCAATCAGAAAAGTCGGATGTTTTTGTCGATTTACAAAATAAGACATGACTTTTTATGAATCTGGATGAACCTTCACTGTTCAACGCCAAGTATTGTTATTTCCGAAAGCTGACAAAAACAGGACCGGATGGCGAAGCCAAAACATTGCAAACGAATCCATGAATATAAAGAAAGTGGGATCGAGGGGCCCCCTGCCTAATCTCCGCCCGATCACAGGCGCCTGGGTCTGGCTCTTGTTGCTTTTGTTGCTCGGACTGCCCGCAACTCCTGTGCGAGCGGTAGAGCGCCAATTCCTCCGCAACGTTTTGCCCCCGCCCGTGACCAATGCGGCTCCGCTCCGCCATAGTCCGCCCTGGAAGAACCTAAACCTCACGATTGGCCTGCCTTTGCGAGACCGGGACGGGCTCACCAATCTGCTTCAACAACTCTATGACCCGGCCAGCCCCGGCTTCCGCCACTATTTGTCGCCAGAACAATTCGCCCAACGCTTCAGCCCGACGGAGGAGGATTATCAAGCCGTCGTGGCCTTTGCAAAGTCGCACGGTCTGGTCGTCACAGGCCAGCATCCCAACCGGACGCTGGTGAACGTGAAAGGAACGGTGGCGGCCATCGAGCGGACGTTTCACATCACATTGAATGAATACCAGCATCCGACGGAGGACCGGACGTTTTACGCGCCGAACGCGGAGCCGTCACTTGACTTGGCGGCGCCGGTGTTAAGCGTCAGCGGCCTGGACAATTACGTTTTGCCCCATCCATGTTTGCGGTCGATCCCCCAGAACGAGGCGAGGGCTGATACGGCTGGCTCGGGCCCCGGCGGAACCTACCTCGGAAACGACTTTCGGTCGGCCTATCTTCCGGGTGTGTCCCTCACTGGCGCGGGCCAAACCGTCGCGATTTTTGAAATTGACTCAGGCTTCTACCAAACTGACATCACAGCCTACGAGGCCTTGGCTGGCTTGCCGAACGTGCCGGTGAGCGCGGTTCTGTTGGACGGGTACAACGGCGGGCCAGGCAGTGCCAATGCCAATGCCGAAGTGTCCCTGGACATTGAGCTGGAAATTGCCATGGCGCCGGGACTGGCTGGAGTGATTGTCTATGAAGGGTCCACCGGCAATGACATTTTAAACCGAATGGCCACTGACAACCTGGCCAAACAGATTGGGGCTTCCTGGTCGTATGCCACCGATGAGAACACGGAGCAGATTTTCCTGCAATTTGCCGCCCAGGGCCAGTCTTTCTTCAACGCTTCGGGCGATTTCGATGCTTATACTTCAAGCCCCGTCACGCCCACCGACGACCCCAACATCACGATTGTCGGCGGCACCACCTTGACCACGGTGAGCACGGGCGGCGCCTGGGCTTCGGAGACGGTTTGGAACGCGGGGCATAGCGAAGGCAGCAGCGGCGGAATCAGCACCCGCCATGATATTCCCATCTGGCAACAAGGGATCAGTATGACGGCCTGCCAGGGATCGACCACGATGCGAAACACTCCCGACGTTGCCATGACGGCGGATAACATTTACCTCACCTTCGGCAACGGCCAGTCAGAGACGGTTGGCGGCACCAGTTGCTCGACACAGTTGTGGGCGGCCTTAGCCGCGCTGATGAACCAACTGGCTGTGACCAACGGCGAGAGGACTGTCGGGTTTGTCAACCCGGCCATTTATGCCATAGCCAAAGGATCGAACGGCTTTATCTACACAAACCTCTTCCATGACACGACCAACGGAAATAATGAGGACGCCAGCAGTCCCACCCGGTTCGTCGCTGTGCCCGGCTACGACCTCTGCACGGGCTGGGGCACGCCAAACGGCGTCGGGCTCATCACCGCCGTGGGGTTGCCGGAACCATTGCAAATCTCGCCGCTGGCCAGGGAGATTTTCTCCGGTCCAGTGGGAGGTCCATTCGCCCCGGCGGCGCAGACTTATTCCCTGACTAACAATCGCGCCGGTTCACTGAACTGGAGTGTCAGCAGTACCTCCGCATGGTTAACAGTATCGCCGGCGTCCGGCACAGTGGCGCAGGGTGCCCCGGCGGACACTGTCACGGTGGGCGTGGCGATGGCCGCGACCAATTTACCGGCGGGCAGCTATTCGGCAACTCTGTGGTTCACCAATACCGGGGACAACTTCGGCCAATCCCGCCAGATCACGTTGGCCGTGGTCACCCCGCCCGTCATCACCGCGCAACCCACCAATCAGACCCTGCTGGAGGGAATGACGGCGACTTTCAGCGTGGGGACCGGTCCCAACGCACTGGTGTCTTATCAATGGCAGGTCAACGGGCTGAATTTAAGAGACGAGGGCAGTTATCACGGTACCGCCACCAGCACCTTGACAATTAGCAATATATCCGGGGCCAATTCTGGCAGCTACTCCGTGGTCTTGAGCAACGCGGCGGGCGTTCTGGCAAGTTCGAATGCCGTGCTCACCTATGCGCAGTCGCCACCGGTCGTGGTCCTGCAACCGGCCAGCCAGACCGTGCTGCCCGGAGCGACGGCCACCTTTAGCGTTGGCGCTGTCGGGAACACCCCGTATTCCTACCAGTGGCGGCTCAATGGAGCCAATTTGGCCAACAACACCATCAACTATTCAGGCGCCACCACCAAGCAATTGACGGTCAGCAACGTCTCCTCCGCCAATGCCGGCACTTATTCCGTGATCGTCAGCGATTTCCTCGGCTCGACCAACAGCGCGGGGGCGCAACTCTCCGTCATTCCGGTGACGGCTCCGGGGCTCATCCTGGCCCCTGTGGCATCCTTTGCCGGCGGCAATTCCGGAGCGGAATCTTATAGTCCAATGGCGCAGGATGCGCAGGGCAATCTCTATGGCACGACGAGCGGCGGTGGCGCAGACAGCGACGGCACGGTGTTCAGGGCCACCACCAATGGGGCGCTGACCACTTTGCTTTCGTTCAAGTCCAGCAATGGCGCCGTGCCGGATGGCGGGTTATTCCTCGGCCCGGGTGGTTTTCTTTATGGCGCAGCCTCCTCCGGCGGCACCTACGACGATGGGACACTGTTCCGGATCACAACCGCCGGTTCACTCACCACTTTGACAGCGTTGAACGGCGATAACGGCGCAGCTCCCGTGGCCGGGCTGGCGCAAGGAGCTGATGGCAATTTTTATGGAACGGCCCTGAATGGTGGCGCCTATGGCTTGGGCTCGATCTTTCGCATGACCACAGGGGGCACGTTGACCACCCTGGTTTCGTTCGATGACGCTAACGGCGCCAATCCTTCATCGACACTGATTCAAGGCAGCGACGGCAATTTCTACGGCACAACCGAAGGAGGCGGCGCGTCCGCCTCAGGATCAGTTTTTAAAATGACGCCCTCCGGCAATTTCACCAGCCTCTACTCCTTCACTGGGGGAGGTGACGGGGGGGTGCCGATTCCCGGCCTTGTCCAGGCCGCGGACGACAATTTCTACGGCACAACCTATGTGGACGGGTCCAACGGTTTCGGCACGGTGTTCGAGCTCACGGCGTCGGGCACGTTTAGCACCCGCTACGCGTTTACCGGAGGGAACGACGGCGGCAACCCGTGGGGCGGCCTTGTCCAGGCCACTGATGGCAATTTGTACGGCACGACTCAGAATGGCGGCCAGTTCGGCTTTGGCACGGTTTTTCAGATCGCTCCCACGGGACGGCTGGCCACCATGGCCCAATTTGACGGCTATGCGGGCGCCAATCCTTCGGCAGCCCTTATCCAAGGCGCGGATGGGAGTTTATATGGCGCGACTCTGGGTGGCGGCTTGGACAACAATGGCTCAATTTTCCGGCTGGGTATCAATGGCCCCCTGCAAATCACCGGCCAACCGGCGGACCAATCGGCCTTCACCGGCGGAACCGCGGCTTTCACGGTGGCCACTTTCGGTGCCGCGCCGGTCTTTTACCAGTGGCAGGAAAACGGAATCGATCTCACCAACGGCGGCTCCATTTCCGGCGCCAATTCCGCTACGCTGAGTATCACCAACGTTACCGTCAATGACGCCGCGGTCTATACGGTCATTGTCAGCAACGCCCTCAATTCGGTCACCAGCGACGTTGCGGTCTTGCAGGTCATCCTCTCCCCCCCGAGGATCACCGCCCAACCCGCGAGCCAGACATGCGTCGCCGGGATGACGGTAACGCTCGCGGTCACTGTCCTCGCGGACCAGCCATTGTCATATCAATGGCAGGAAAACGGAAACAACTTGACGGACGGCGGCGCCATTACCGGGTCCGCCACCAGTTCATTGACCATCTCCAACGTCACTTTGGCAAATGCCGGGACGTATTCGGTAATCGTGAGCAACGCTTTCGATGCCGTGACCAGCGCCGGCGCGGTCTTGACGGTTTTGCCTGTTGCCGCGGCAGGGGCGTCCGTGACCAACCTGCATTTCTTCAGCGGAAATCAAGAGGGCGCTTTTCCTTACGGAGGACTCGTCGAGGGAAGTGCCGGCAATCTCTACGGCACGGCCGAAGGCGGCGGCGTGGATTTCCTGGGGACGATTTTCAGGACGACTTTCGCGGGCAGCCTGACAACCATTTATGGCTTTCCCAATACCCCCGGGCCCGCGGAACCCGTGGGAAGCCTGGTCTTGGGCCAGGACGGCAATTTCTACGGCACCGCCGCGATCGGGGGCGAAAACGGCTTTGGCGCGGTCTTCCGCATGAACCCCAATTCTTTTTCTGTCAAAGATATTTACTCTTTCGCGGATGGAGCGGATGGTGCCGTTCCCACGGCGGCCCTGGTGCAGGGAAATGACGGCAATTTCTACGGCACCACCTATCTGGGCGGCGCCTATGCTTATGGCTCGGTATTCAAAATAACGGCCGGCGGCGGGTTGACGACCCTTTATGGTTTCACGGGCGGGAACGACGGCGGCTACCCTTACGCCGGGGTAATTCAGGGCGCGGACGGGAGCTTCTACGGCACCACCACGGAATTCGGCGCCGACGATCTGGGCACGGTCTTCCGCCTGGACACCAACGGCACGCTGACCACTTTGGTCTCCTTCGATCAAACGAATGGCGATTTCCCCCAGGCGGGAGTCATCCAGGGCGCGGACGGCAATCTCTATGGCTGCACCCTGGGCGGCGGCTCGAACAACGACGGCACCATTTTTTGCTTGACTACAAATGGCTCGCTCACCACCCTCTTTTCATTTGCTGAGACCAACGGAATGAATCCGGCGGCCGCGCTGCTCCAGGGATCGGACGGCAACCTCTACGGCACCACCTCGATGGGCGGGTCCGGGGGCCAAGGCTCCGTCTTCCGCATAACCACCAATGGCGCCCTCACCACATTAGTCTGGTTCGATGGCCTCAACGGCGCGGACCCGGAAGCGCCGCTGATCCAGGCCAGCGATGGCAGTTTCTATGGCATGACCGCCCAAGGGGGGACGGGTTTCAATCCTTCCGCCGGCGGCGGCAACGGCGCCATTTTCCGAGTGACCGTGCCTCTGGGCATTACCCTGCAAATCTTTCCGCAAGGCTCCAATGTGGTGCTGACGTGGACCGGGGGAACGGCCCCCTATCAAGTGAAGATGACAACGGACCTGGACAGCGGTAGTTGGCAAAACTTCGGCGCCCCGACCATTGGGACAAACCTGGTCCTGTCGCTGAGCAACGTCAGCGCCTATTATCAAGTCCAGGGGCAGTAATTGTTCCGTCCCGCCGCTTTTCAACGGAGTGACCGATGCCGAGACCGGAAGGAATCAAAAAACGGCGGCCGTTCGCGCTCATGGTCCTGTTGTCGGTGTTGGTGGCATCCTGCTGTGGGGCGAGGGCCCAGAATGCGCCCCGGTGGTCCTGGCAGGAGCCGCAGGCGAAGGTCTTGCCGACCGGCGATTTGGAGTGGGCGCCGAAGAACTTTGAGTTCACGCCTGGCAAATCGGTCCGCTATATCGATTTTGCGTCGGGCGACGACGCCAACGACGGCTTTTCAAAGCAAACGCCTTGGAAGCACCATCCTTGGGACCCCAACGCCCGCGGTAACGCGGCCGCTTGCAAAGGCGCGCAGACCTACGTTTTTAAGCAGGGCGTCATTTATCGCGGCGAGATGAATGCGAATGAGCCGGGTAGCGCGGAGGATCCCCAGGTCTTGACCCGGGATCCGTCCTGGGGCGTGGGGCCGGCTGTGATTTGTGGCTCTGAGATCGTCAAGGACTGGAAAAAGGTGGCCGACAATAATTCCATTCCGGAGCCGGAGAAGGTCTGGTACGCCGACCTCGACTGGTCGCCGCGCCATGTTTGGGTAATCGGCCAGGACGGCGCCGTCACGCGCCTTGCCCTGGCCCGCACTCCGAATTGGACGATCACGGACCCGGACGACATCCAAAGCGGGTGGTGGACGTGGAAGAACCCCGACCGCCCATTTGACAACTACGCCTCCATCAATGGCGAACAACGGCATCTGGCGTTCGACAAGGAGGACATTAACGAGAGCAAACCCCAGGATTATTACGAAGGCGCCACCATTTGGACCACAAAGGGGTGGGTCATGGGCAACCCCTTTCCGGCCAAGGTTCTCGCGGTCGATCGAAAGAACGGTTCGCTGGTCTTCCCGGGGCAGTGGGGTGGCGCGCCCTCCTACAAAATTATCCGCGGCTGCCGCTTTTACCTGGAAGACAAGCCCCAGTATCTGGACGGCCCCGGTGAATTTTGGTTTGACAAAAAGGGAGCGGGCTGCCGGCTTTACCTCCGCCTGCCTGGCGATCAGGACCCGAACACCGCCCAAGTCGAGGTGGCGCGACGGATTCACATGATCGACAGCTCGGGCGTCAGTCACCTGCACATCAACGGTCTCACCTTCCGCTTCAGCAACGTTTATTGGAACCTCACGGCCGCGCCTTACTGGGTCTCCCACGAAAGCATTGACGTTCAACCCGCCTGCGTGCGCCTGCTGGGCAGCGGCAACGACATCGAGGTCACCCACTGCCTCTTCCAGCACGTCCACAAAGGCGTCCGCCTCAAGGCGGCGGGGCGGCGCGATGCGATTGACCAAGTGCTGGTGGCCGACTGCGTATTCTCCGACGCGGACTCCGGCGGAGTGGAGATCGCGGACAGTTCGACCTGGGGCGACGTGGCGCCGCCGATGGGCCGTCTCTACGACGTCCGCGTGTTGCGGAACAAGTTCGAGCACATCGGCCTCCGCCCTGATCTCTTCAGCGAGGGTGAGGCGGTGAACCTTCAATACGCCCAAACCGCGGAAGTCGCGGGCAATTGCTGCGAACGGATTTGCGCCCAAGGCATCGACGTCCACGGCGCCAAGCCAAGCGGAGCCGCCACGGACCGTCCCTTCACCCGTATTCTCCTTCACCACAACAAAGTGGTCGATTCGCTGCTGAACGTGGACGATTTCGGCGGGATCGAAACCTGGCAGGGCGGCCCGGCCTATGTCTATGACAATATTTCGGGCAATCCGGGCGGTTATCGCAACTGGGATCATGTGCTGAACCCCAATAAAGAGGCCCGGTTTGGCCACGCCTACTATCTCGACGGGGCCTTTAAGAACTATCACTTCAACAACATCGCCTGGGGCAAATCCAAAGGCCCGGCCGGAAAGCTGGCCAACACGGCAGCCTTCCAGGAAATCATCAGCTACCAGAACACTTTCTTCAATAATACCATCTACAACTTCGTGCGCGGTTCACGCCGCCAGGAGCCCCAAGCGGGCCGGATCAAATTCCTGGGGAACATCTGGCAAGGCATGGGCCTGCGCGTCTTCCGCGATGCTGATCCCGCGAACACGGCGGCCGCCGGCAACGAGGCCGACGCCGGACCCCGCCACAGCGAATACGCGATCGACACCGACGCCTACGCGCGCAATGTCTTCTACGACAGCGGGGAGAGCTTCGGCGTCTTCGAACCTTCCGGGCGGTGGCACAACACTCTCCCGGCGTTCCGCCAGGCCTTGCAAAGCTACCAACCGCTGGCCGCAAGCGTCGGGGTCATGGCTGAACAACCGCCCCTGCGCGACGCGGACGCGCACGACTTCCGTCCTTCACGAAATTCGGCGGCCCGCGGGCTGGGAGCGAAAGTTTTTGTGCCGTGGAGCCTCTTTGCCACCGTCGCCGAATGGAACTTTTGCCCGATTCCGGGCTATCCCACGCGAATTCTTGACGAGCACTGGTGCATGTCCCCCTACTACACCGGACGTGACGACTACTACAAGTTCCCCACTTATCCGCTCAAAGCCGTCAACATCACTCTCAAAGACTACGAGAACGGCCCGCTGGAGAACTGGACGACAGGGGCGTTGCGCTTCAACGGGCGCGATCAATACGCCGTCTTGGGCAACGAAGAGATCAACCGCCCCGTCATGATGGAAAGCCAAAGGGGCCAGGAGCGCGCGGTCAGCGGGGCAGACTTGCGGAACCCGCAAATCTCTATCTCGAGCTTTCTTGTCGAGGCCTATTTTAAGATCGCGTCGGGGCAAGAAGGCGCGACCCTGATCCAGAAGATGGATGACTCTGCTGGATATGCCTTGCGTCTGAACAAGGCGGGAGGCGTCACCCTGGCGGTACAGACGATGGCCGCCAAGGCAAGTCTGGCCAGCCATGGCGCTGTCAACGACGGCCGCTGGCACCACGTCATCGCCGAGGCGGATCGAAAAGAACAGACTCTCGCCATCTACCTGGACGGCCAACAGGATGCCCGCGGCCCCGGCCTCGGCGCCGATGCCTCACTGGCCAATGACGCCGACCTCTATGTGGGCGGCACGCCGCGAGGGCACAATCTGGACTGTGTGATCGACTTTATGCGCATCGCCCGCGGCACCCTGGCCGACGCGAAAACGACGATCGGTGAACTCTACGCGTGGGAGTTCGATGGGCCGTTCCTTTATGATTTCACCGGACGGAAGCGTCCGGTCGATGGCGGCGCAGCCGGCGCCATTGACGATGAATAAGTCCTGCTGACCAGGTTAGCTGCCCAAACGTTCCAGCGCGGCCGTCAGCAGATCGTCGCGCTCTCCCTCAAACGCGCCGGGCTTGGGCGCAAACGGGAATTTGGGCTGAAAACCACGTTCATCCAGCAAGGAACCGTCGGGCAGATAATCGATCCATCGCGGCACGCTCACGGTCATGTCGAGCGGCAAGTTAATGATCTCGGGGTTCCCGCTGGAACCGCAGGTGTGATCGCCCATCGTGATCAGATTTGGGTCTCCGCTCATCATCGCGATAAACGATTCATTGCTGCTCATGCACTTTTGCCCGATGAGCAAAATGACCGGGCGCGCATAGCGCCACGGGCCGCGCGGTTGGATGACGCGTGCGTTTTTCCCGGTCAAATCCCCATGATTTGGACCGTTGCGGCTCTGGTCGTAGGCATAGACAAATGGTTTGCCGATAAAGCGTGCGGCCACTTGGGCGGCCAGAGTGTCGCTGCCGCCGCCATTCAGACGCACATCGACGATCAACGCAATGGTGGCACGCATTTTTTCCAAAAGTTCGTCGCATTGCTCTGGGATGCCGCGGTCATTCCAGCCATAGATGGCCAGAAAGCCAATGCCGTTGGTCGTAATGGCCCACTGCACGGGCTGCCCCGGATTGTTCAGATGGCCCAAAATGCCTTCATGCGCCTGCGGATTGGAATTGGCGGCGCGTGGCCGGTTGAAGACGGGCACGTTCCGTTCGCCGACCTTCAGCCAGATGTGCAAATCGCGCAACGGGCGGAGCATTTCCGCGCAGATGCCCGCGAATTCATCGGTGGAGCGGGCGGTGACCGCCAAAGAACGGAACCGTGATCGGGAGGCATTCCAGTCCACCTCCGGCCGCAAGGTGAACATCGCGTAATCGCGGTCGAATGATCCCCACAGCTTGTCGAATGTTTCCTGCAGGCTGGCCATGTTCGGCGCCGCTGCTTTGGCCCCTGTGCCGCCAGTCCTGACGGTAATGGCCGACCTGGCTCTCTGTCGGGCGAATGCGGCGACGTATTCCGCCGTCTGGGCATTCTTATCGACCATGAAGAACCGGCGTGGACCGTCCTTCGTGTCCAAGTCCACGGTCATGTCCTTCGGCTCGGGAATCATGGCGTCGTTCCCGTCGTGCCAGCTCGAGCGGAACTTGGCCTCGACAACGGCGCGGATCCGTTCTTCTGAATGGGCCGATCCGGCACCCGTGACCGTTTCGGGCGGAAAAATGCGGCCAATTTGCGCGGGATGAAATCTCAGCCAGACGTTCACGATGGATTCCTGGCTGGTCGCGGCCGTGCTGGTGAGTTTCCCATCCTCGCTCGGAATGAGGACGGCCCACACCGCCCCGTCAGTGCAATGTCCAATCCCCAAGTCCGCCGCTCCCGTCTCGACGCGCAACTGTTTGCCCACTTCCAGCGTGAAGCCGGACACCGCGAAAATATCTTCTGGCGTAAACTGCCACGTTCGGGCTCGGCCCGGCGTAGTGTCCCCGGCTGTCAAACTTGTTGGATAGCGCTCCAGAAGATTGATGCCCTTGGTTTGGCTTTGCTCTTTTTGGACCGGAGGCGGGACGGGAGCTTGTGCCTTGGGCTTGCAGCCTGTCATGATGACTAAAGCCGCGAGAATGGAGAGGCCTGAAACCGCTCCGCTTCGCCAATTCTTGGGGGATGTTGCGATCATATTCTGTTCTCCTTTTGCCGTTTGTTTTCAATTCATGCCTGAACTGGTTGTTCCGCCCGGTCCATTCCATCCCAACCGTCCGGACATCCGGCCGTTGCTGCCATCGCTGATGCGAAGAAATCGCCGCTCGTCGGGCCCCGGCTCTTTTTGGAAGAACAGCGGCGCGGCATCTGCCCCTGGCTCCGCCGGAGGCTGGAAGGCGCTGTCCGGCAGGTGCTGATTGAGGTCCTTGTAAACGAAACGAGTGATCTCGCTGCCATTGGGGTGGTCCTGAACGATCTGGGTTGGCAGATAGGTTTCTTCATCAATCCACCATTGCGTTTCCGTAGCATATGCAAAGTTGTCCTGCCTTACGTCCCACGTTTCGATCCGGTAGCAGGAACGTCCTTCCAGAGTGGCATTGTTCGCCAGAACCAAACCCCGTTGCTCCAGCGCCTCCGCGATAGGGCGCCCAGTCAGATCGAAGGGATCCAGCAAAGCGATTTCTCTCTCGGTTTTCGTGGCGGGCGTCTGGTCAAGTCTCTTTTTCCCTTTGTCATCTTCCGAATACAACCAACACATCCGGACGTCGCTGCCCAAAATGAACGCCTTGCACATCTGCATTGGGCCGGTAATGTCCGCATAGACCTGGTCCGAGCCTTGCCACTTGAAGGTGGCCGTTTGAGCATCAATATTATTGAACGAGTTCTGCGACATCCCCAGCCGCACGGTCTGCACAGTCAGCCCACCGGAATTTAAGCGCGCGCGCGCGTCCTTCATGGAAGAGAGCAGCTTTCCCAGCCTGGCATCCTTCGCCGCGGCTTTGGCTTTTTCCGTGTAGCTGCGACCCAGGCTTTCCGTGGCGGTTTGGTAATGCAGCACGACGGGGTCGCACGCCACGCCGTCCGCGCTATAGAAACCTTTTATTGTCAAACGTGCATCATTGTCGGGCGGCAACAGGGCCGGAAAAGTGAACCTATGCGCGGCGGAGTCATACTCAAAGTTGGGAATGAGGCTGGGCCCTTCCGCAAACGGTCTCTTTTGCAGATACGGGAACATGGCGTCCGGGGGACGCATCGGTTGATCAAACGTAATTTCAACCATGGTTAAGACCGGCGTCGTGGCGCCGGAGGCGGGCGAAGCGCTGATGACACGCGGCTTGCCGGCGTCCGGCTTTTCTGCCGCGGCTTTGGTCCGGAAGCTCCAGCGAAACTCATTGGCGACAAGGCCATCCGCGTCCAGAAAGCCTTTCCGTGAAGAGCCGGAAGCTTTCGCTCCTGGCTGGCGGCCCATGGCCTGCCAAAGCTCCCGCTCACTGTCGCGATTGACCACCAGCTTCTGCTCCTGTCCTGCCGCCAGGCGCACCGGGATGATGAATTGCTTTCGGTCGGCGCTGACTTGGATGCTGCCATTCAGTTGAAAGCCGCCGGCCAGCCATTCGAGTTTCAGCACATACGGATTCATCGGACGATCAAACCCGATTTGCAAATCTTGTGTCGCCTCGACCTCTTTCGCCCCCACTGGAGGCACGACCGAGATTACGCGCGCGCAATTGGTGTCCACTTCCGGTTCGTAGGCCAGCTCGGCTGCCCCCACTCTCTGTCTCGCGAATCCGGCGACGTATTCCGCCGTCTGGGCATCCTTATCGACCATGAAGAACCGGCGCGGGCCGTCCTTGGTGTCCAGGTCCACGGTCAGATCCTTCGGCTCGGGAATCAGGGCATTGTTCCCGGCGTGCCAGCTCGAGTGAAACTTGTCCTCGACAACGGCGCGGATCCGTTCTTCCGCTTGGGCCGATCCGGCGCCAGTGACCGTTTCGGGCGGAAAAATGAAATTGATTTGAGCCGGATGGAATCTGAGCCAGACGTTCACAATGGCTTCCTGGTTGGTGGCGACCGTGCTGGTGAGCTTCCCATCCTCGTGCGGGATAAGGACGGCCCAGACCGCTCCGTCGGCACAATGTCCAATCCCCAGTTCTGCGGCTCCGGTTTCGACGCGGAACGGCTTTCCAACTTCCAGCGTAAAGCCAGAAACTGCGAAAATATCCTCCGGCGCAAACTGCCACGGTCGTGCTCTGCCAGGCGTAGCGTCCCCTGTTTTCAAACTCGTTGGATAGCGCTCCAGAAGATTGACGCCCTTGTGGTGGTTTTCCTCCCGCGCGTTCGTCAAGGCGACGCCAGCGATAAGAACGGCGGCGGCGCAGGCCGCCCAGCGCCAGCGCCGAACGCTCCCGCCCCGCGCGATGGCGCGGATGCGCTCTCTCATTTCCGCCTTGCTCTCGCCTATGCCAACAAGCCCCGGCAACAAGCCCCGTGGCGACAGCCCTTCCAGCACTTTGAGGATCGTCTCGCCGTAGGAAACCCGCTCCCGTTGCTCCGTTTGGGCGAGGGCCAAATCGTCGGTTGCCAGCTCACGGTCGGCGCGGACGCGGGCGAAGGCAAACCACAGCACCGGGTTGAACCAATGGAGGATATGCAAAATGACGAGCAGCCAGTTCAATTCCGGGTCGCGCCTCTTGATATGCGCCAACTCGTGCAGCAGGACGTGGCGCAGTTCGTCCGCTGACAACTCTTCGCGCAAACCGATGGGCAGCAGGAGTCGTTTGCGCCTGAGGCCATAGACCGCCGGGCTGTCCACTTCCGCGGTCTCAATGATTCGCACCTTTTCCCGCACGCGCAACGAGCGCGCGCACTCGTTAAATAGCCGGCTCACTGTTTCATCCGATGCCGGCTTGGCATCGGCGATACGGAAACCAAACCGGCGCTCCAAGTACACGAGCCGCGACACTAAAACCAAAACTCCTGCCAGCCAGACCAGGGCGGCGACGCCCATCCAATCCAGGTTCAGCGGGTGGGCCGCGGGCCGGGCAGGTTGGCTGGCCCGTGCGGGTGGGAACGGCTTGGTCGCGATTGGTTCGGGAATCTGCCTGGTGAGAGCGGATGGCGGAGCGGCAGATTGGACCTCCGGCTTTTCTGGCCGCGCGAAGACAACCGAGGACGCGAGATCGAGCGCTTCTGCCGCTGGTGCTTGGACGCTCACTCGCGCCGCCTGCCGCCGGGACCAGTTTGCCAAATTGAACACGCTCACCGCGCTGCTCGGCGTCATCGGCATGAGCAAGCGCGCCACGAGCAGGAACCAAAGGCCGTGGCGCCAGGCCGGAGAGAGCCGGCGGCGCAACAGAAATTGGACCAGGAGGATGATCACGGTAACGACTGCGGCCTGCCAGGTGGTTTGCAGCAGCCACCCGAAGCCTCTTTCCAGTCCAGTCAGTGCGTTCATGTTACTTCTCCTTTTCTCGCAAAATGCGTCGAAGTTCCTGAATATCGTCCCCGGATAAATCCGCCCGTTTGACGAGGTGAAGCAGCGCCGAGGAAGAGGCGCGGACCAAAACACGGTCCCAGAAGGAATCGCTTTCCTGGTGAACGCAGTCCTCCATGGAAACCAGCGGCGTGTAAAGATACTTCTTGCCATCGAATTGCTGGTCCAAGGCCCCTTTCGTGACAAGCCGCCGCAAGAGGGTGCGGACGGTGGCGTTGCTCCAATGCTTGCTCTCGTGCAATTGCTCGGCCACCACGCTGGCGGCCACCGGCGCGAGTTGCCAGGAAACCACCATCACTTCCCACTCGGCGTTGGTCATGCGGATGGATCGTTTCATCGGCTTCCTGTTACGTTTGTCACGGACAGAATGGGACAAATGTCACAGGCTGTCAATCTCTATCTCCGCAAAACCCCGGACATTTCTTGGCAAAAACTCCCCCAAATTTGCCCGTACTCCTTGTCTATCGGTTCGTGAAAAATGACGCGTCTCGGCAAAGATCTGTCCGCCTCGGATCCAGCTCCGTTAGGAGCGAACTCTTTGTAGGTTAGCCAGATCCACTGGAGAATTGTCAATAAAACAAGTTGGCCCCAAAGTCCGGTGTCTTTCTTTCTTTCACTTCCGCCGTCCATTTGGCCATTTTGTTCTCCCCGGCGTACTGGGGCCAGAATTTCTCGCACTCCTGGAAGAACTCCAGCACCGCGTTGGTTTCACCCTTCTCCAGCAATTCCTTCGCCAGCGACATGTTCGGGCCAAAGGAATTAAGCGTTGGATCTCCCTTCGTCTTGCCTGCCTCCAGCAAGTACTTCTTGGCCTCGTCCAACTTTCCCTCGCGCAGCGCGACTCGCCCCAAGACGAGGTTTCCGTAAAAGAACGCTCTTCCGGCATCTCCCCCTCCGCTCCATTCCATGCCCGGGCCTAATAGTTCGTTGGCATACGCCCGCGCCTTCTCGAGGTCGCCGGCGGCGATGGCCATCTGCGCCATGTCCGCCAGCCGAGGGGCTCCCGGCACGGCTGGGGTGGTTTGTGCTTGAGCCCTTTCAAGTTCCTGTAGCGCTTTCGCCGCGAATTCCGTTGCCGACTCCGAGTTGAAGTCCAATTTGTAGAGTTGACCCAACTGTTCCGACCAAGTCGGATTCCGCGGCTCCAGAATTTGCGCCTTCTTCAATAAATCCTCGGCTCTGGACCGGTCACGCAGCAGGAAATAACCGGCCGCTTTTCCGAGAATTGCCGCACTATCTGGATTGTCTTGCACTTTTTTGAGCCAAAGCGCTTGTCCCTCCCTGTAAGCCGAATCGCTCATCATCGGATTGAACGACGGCGGCGCCGCCTTGCTCGAAGCGGCGCCAACAAAAAGATTAAAGTGCGCGCCTTCTGCCATACCGGCGGCGTTTGCCGCATCCATCACTCTGACTATTCTGTTCCAAGGCGCTTCACGATCAGCACGAATATTCAGAGTTGCCTGTGGGTTCTGGCGCACCGCTTCCGCCAACTTCTTTTGCAGCTCGTCCAAGGTCACCTTCTCGTTCTGCAAAAACACCACTCCATCTTTGGAAATCACTAAGCTCAACTCGTCCTTCGCCGGCTTGGCGGTGGCCTTTGGAGACTCAGACGAAGCCGGTTGGGGCGCCGGCTCCGCTTTCGAACGGGACGCCATCGGCAGCGCGACCAATGCCAGCAGCAGCACCGCCGCCAATCCGCGCGCGCCAATCCGCGCCGTGCGCGGCAAGGGGCGATTCATGATGTGCAAAATCCGCTGCGTCAATCCGCGTCCAGGCTCCAGGATGCCCATCAATCCCAGCGCCGACATGGGGCGTCCCATGCCCAGTTTGGCCACGTGCAGCAACGTCGCGGGATACTCCGACGCCTTCTCGCCCATTTCGACCAGCACCATTTCGTCCACCGCCTGCTCGCGCGCGCGTCGGATGCCCATGTTGGCCAGCCAGAGCAGCGGGTTATACCAATAAAGAATCTGTAAAACGATCTGCGCGTGGTTTACCCACAGATCGGCCCTCTTATAATGCGCCAATTCGTGCATTAAAACCGAGCGCAACTCCGATCCGTTCAAGTTTTCCGCCAAACCTTGAGGAAGCAGAATGACCGGGCGCAAAAATCCGCAAATGGCCGGACTGCCGATACCCGCGCATCGCACCGGAATGACAGATTTGATCCCCAACTGCCGGCGGCACGATTCCAGCAAAGCCTCCGCCTCTCCCGGCGCCGCAACGCTTTGCCGGGTTATGCCGGCCACCAGCCTCCATCGCGAGATTACCCAAATCCCCATCCCCAAGGCCACCGCCAGCCAAACCATAAAAAAGACCGCCGGCCAGGCAAGCCGCGGCGAACTTGCGGCCAAAGGGACCACGATCGGAACTGTGCTGTCCGGTCGATAGGCGATAGCAGCCTTGGCTTC
Organism: Limisphaerales bacterium; assembly: GCA_052139695.1. Taxonomy (GTDB): domain Bacteria; phylum Verrucomicrobiota; class Verrucomicrobiia; order Limisphaerales; family Palsa-1400; genus PLGF01. The sequence continues at coordinate 46,188 of JBKQWF010000044.1, read as the reverse complement.
TTCGGCAGCCGCAAGGGGCGCTGCTGCCAGCGCGGAATAGCTTGCCGCTGTTTTCGCAGGCAACCAGTAAGCCGCGCCCGTGGGCAGGGCCAGCGACGGCGGCAACGCCAATTTCACCAGCGCCAGCATCCAGACGGCGTAACGGATCGTGGCGCGCACCCTTTTGCGCAACGCCGAATCGAGCACGAAGAGCAGCGCGATCAAGACCGCCGATTGCAGGAGCATGGGGAGAGCCAACCCGGCAAAGCGGGCGCCCCAGGCGTTTAGGGATTCGATAATGGCATTCATGATTTGGTATTCTTCCGCTTTTTCTGAATGAACTTTTCCAATTCCGCCAATTCCTCCGGGGTGACGTCTTGGTTTTCCAAAAGGCATTGCACCATGGGAGTCAGCGCGCCACGGAACGCGTGTTTCAACGTGTAGAGCAGCTCCCGGCGTTGCGCTTCCCGCGGGGTGATGGCCGCGCGGTAAAGGGTCAGGTTCCGTATTTTTTCGGTAGTCAGAAGTCCCTGCGGCACCATGCGATCCATCAGCGTGCGCACCGTGCTATAAGCCCATTTGCGGGATTTGAGCAAAGCTTCCTGCACCGTGGGCGCGGCGCACGGCTGCAATTCCCACACCACGTTCATAATGGCCCACTGCCCCTCGGAGAGCTCGATCTTTTGCTTTGGTGATTTCATTTACTTGAGTAGAAAATGATCTACATCTGTAAAAAACTCAAGAAGAATCTGCAACTATCGTTAGGCCCAGCCCATTTCGGTGGGGCGGAGCTGCCGCTCCGCCCAAATTTCCCTCTTCACCATCGGGATTTGCGACTCTGGCATGCCCTGATTACGCCTCCGGGGCCCAGCCCATTTCTTTCAAATTTGTAATGTTGAGGAAAGCCTATTGTCATCCGGGCCGTGCATCTTCTCTTCATGGTTAACGCAACCGTGCAACGGAAATAAGAATACAGACAATGAAAACGAACAATACACTTCGCAGCTTGGCCGCCCTGCTCCTTGGCGGCGCTCTCATCGCTGGCAGCTATGCCGTGGTCACCACGGTCCATGCCAGTGACCAGGAATCCAAGATTAAATCCATCGGCCTGACCATCGACGACCGGCCGCTGGCCAACAGTGTCAAACTTGGCACCAGCTTCGCCCCGGTCGTCAAGAAGGTCTTGCCCAGTGTCGTTAAAGTGGAAGTCAAAATCGCCGGCAAGGAAGCTTCGGTCAATGCGCCGAACCTGCCGGACGATCCTTTCTTCCGCCAATTCTTTGGTCATCAGTTTCAATTCCAGGGCCCGCGCAAAATGTACACCCCGCCCGAACACGGCGTGGGTTCCGGCGTGATTGTGACTAAGGACGGCTACATCCTGACCAATAATCACGTGGTCGATGACGCCAACGAAGTCAAAGTGACGCTCAACGATGGCCGGGAATTCACCGCCAAAGTGGTCGGCAAAGACCCGAAGTCGGACCTGGCCGTGATCAAAATTGACGCCCATGATCTTCCCGCGATTGCCTTTGCCGACAGCGACAAAGCCGAAGTCGGCGACGTCGTCCTGGCCGTGGGCAATCCTTTTGCCATTGGGCAAACGGTGACGATGGGCATCATCAGCGCCACGGGCCGCGCCACGATGGACCTGGATTATCAGGACTTCATCCAAACGGACGCGGCGATCAACCCGGGCAATTCCGGCGGCGCGCTGGTGGATGCCGACGGGCGATTGATTGGCATTAATACGGCGATCTACAGCCGCAACGGCGGCAACCAGGGCATTGGTTTCGCCATCCCCACCGATCTGGCCAAGGGAGTGATGGTCAGCCTGATCGAATACGGCAAAGTGACGCGCGGCTATCTGGGAGTCATGATCCAGGACATTACTCCGCCCTTGGCGCAAAAGTTTGACCTGAAAAACGACCAAGGCGCCCTGGTGGGCGACGTGGTCCCGGATGGCCCGGCCGCCAAGGCTGGACTCCAGGACGGTGACGTGATTGTTGAGTTCAACGGCCATAAGATTACCGACAGCCGTCATCTCAAACTGATGGTCGCCAGCACCGTTCCCGGCGACAAAGTTCCCGTCCAAGTGCTCCGCGACGGTTCGATGAAGACCCTTGAAGTCAAGGTGAAGGAATTGCCGGGCAGTGAGCAAATGGCCAAGAACGATGCCGGCGGCTCGCAGGACACAGACACGCTCCAAGGCGTGGCCGTGAGCGACCTGGACTCGCAAGCTAAGCAGCAATTCAACATCCCCGACCAAGTCAAGGGCGCCGTGGTGACAGAGGTGGCGCCTGACTCCGCCGCGGCCGAAGCCGGGCTCAAGCCGGGCGATGTGATCCTGGAGATCAATCATCATGCGGTGAAGAGCGCGGATGATGCCGTTAAATTGACTGAACATGCCAAAAGCAAGCAAACCCTCCTCCATGTTTGGAGCGGCAATGGCAGCCATTACGTGGTAGTTGATGAGAGTAAAGCAGGTTGACCTGCTCCGCTGCACACTTCTCCCGCGCTCCTTCGTGGAACGCGGGAGATTTTTTTTGCCCAAATCGGTTGCGGAATTCTTCGGGCACCGCGGAATTGACAATACAAAATCGCCGCTCTTTAATATTTCCATGAAAACATCCCGAAGGACTTTCCTCAAAAACAGCACTCTGGCCATCGCCGGCACCGCTCTCTTTGCCCGGCGGCCTCTGATGGCGGCGCACAAAAACGAATACCTGGGCATCCAACTCTATTCCGTGCGCGATGACATGTCCAAAGACCCGGTCGGCACCCTGAAGCAGATCGCGGCCATTGGTTATATCTACGTCGAACATGCCAATTACGTGGATCGCAAGTTTTATGGGCAATCCGCCGCCGAATTCAAGAAGACGCTCGATGACCTGGGATTGAAAATGCCCAGCGGCCACACCGTCATGGGAAAGCAACATTGGGATGAAGGCAAAAAAGATTTTACCGACGCCTGGAAATACACCGTGGAAGACGCCGCCGTCCTCGGTCAGCAGTTCGTCATCAGCCCCTGGCTCGACGAGAGCATGCGCAAAAATATGGATGACTTCAAACGTTACATGGACGTTTTCAATGCCAGCGGCGAGCTTTGCAAAAAATCGGGGATGAAATTCGGCTATCATAACCACGATTTCGAGTTTAATACCCAGTTGGATGGCAAACGGCTCTATGACCTGATCCTGCAGAATACAGACCCCAGCCTCGTCATCCAGCAAATGGACGTTGGCAACATGTATGGCGCCGGCGGCAGGGCTTTGGACCTGATCAAACAATATCCAGGCCGCTTCGCTTCCATGCACGTGAAGGACGAAATCAAGAGCGGCCAGGGGGAGATGGGCGGATATGAAAGCACCGTGCTCGGACACGGCATCCTCCCGGTAAAACAAATCATTGACGCCGGCAGGAAAACCGGCGGCACCCTTTTCTTCATCATCGAACAGGAATCTTACCAGGATAAAACGCCAGTGGCCTCGGCCAAAGAGGATTACGACATCATGAAGAAATGGGGATACTAGAGTGCTGTTACAGAAATCAAGTCTCATTTCACTACGACCTCAAAACGGTCCGGTGCCGGAGAGGCGGGCGGCGCCAACGGATTGACAATTGGGAATTGAAAATTTTCAATTGTCAATTTTCGGTTCCGGCTCGAGCAAAAAATGACAGCGAGGCCTAAGACTGTTCTGGTCATCGGCAGTTCCAATACTGACCTGACCATCAAGATGGACCGCTTGCCAATACCCGGCGAAACCGTTCTTGGCGGACAATTCAGCACCGCGGCTGGCGGCAAGGGCGCCAACCAGGCTGTGGCTGCCGCTCGCGCGGGGGCGGTGGTCACCTTCATCGCGCGGATTGGCGACGACCCATTTGGCGACCAGGCCGTGGCGGGTTTCGTCGCCGACGGCATCAACGTTGATTACGTGGTGCGCGACAAAACAAGCCCTTCGGGAGTGGCGCTGATCTTCGTCGCTGCTTCCGGCGAAAATAGCATCGCCGTCGCCTCCGGCTCGAATGGCAAATTGACTCCGGCGGACGTCAAAAAAGCGCGGCCAGCATTCCGCAGGGCGGACGCGCTCGTGCTCCAGCTCGAATCGCCGTTGGAAACCGTTCAAGCGGCGGCGGAAATCGCCGCCGCCATCGGCTTGCCCGTCATTCTAAACCCGGCTCCAGCCCGGCCTCTGCCCAAGAGCTTGTTGCGGCGGATTTCCGTGCTGACTCCGAACGAGCACGAAGCGGAACTGTTGACCGGCATTCCCGTCAAGAGTAGCCCGAACGCCGCCCGCGCCGCTGCCGCGCTTCACCGCGGGGGAATCCGCGGTGTCATCATCACCATGGGCCCTCGCGGGGTCTTTGTCTCCGGCCCGGGTTGTGGCGAAATGGTCCCCGGATATAAAGTTAAACCGCTCGACACCACTGCCGCGGGAGACGTCTTCACCGGCGCGCTCGCCGTGGCCCTGGCGGAAGGCAAACCTCTGCTCGAAGCGGCGCGTTTCGCCAACGCCGCCGCCGCCCTATCGGTCACGCGCCTCGGAGCACAGCCCTCCGCTCCGCGCCGCAAAGAAATCGAACAATTGCTCGCCAACGATAGCCGATAATTCCAATTGACATACCATGAGAATCCGCGCTTTTTCACTTTTCCTCCTCGCCGCCGCCGCGCTCTGCGCCGCCTGCAATAAATCTGCCGAGCAACCGCCCGGCAAAGCCGTCGCGGAGAAACCGAAGATTGCCCTGGTGATGAAATCCCTCGCCAACGAGTTTTTCAGCACCATGGCCGCGGGCGCGACCGAGCATCAAAAGGCCCACCCTGACGCCTACGACCTCCTGGCCAATGGAATTAAGAATGAGACGGACCTGGCGGAACAGGTCAATCTTGCCGAGCAAATGATCGCGCGCCAGGTCAACGCCATTGTCATCGCCCCGGCGGATTCCAAGGCGCTGGTCACCGTCCTCAAGCGCGCCCACGAGGCGGGCATTTTGGTCGTTAATATTGACAACAAATTGGATGCCGGTGTCCTCAAGCAAGCCGGCCTGCAAGTGCCATTCGTCGGCCCGGATAATCGCGCGGGCGCGCGCAAAGTGGGCGAGGTCATCGCCCGGCAGTTGCAAGCCGGCGACAACGTGGCCATCATCGAAGGCATTCCTACGGCGTTCAACGGACAGCAAAGGCGCGTCGGATTCGAAGACGCGATGAAGGCGGCGGGAATTCATATCCTCAGCGTGCAAAGCGGCGATTGGGAAATGGAGAAAGCGAACAGCGTCGCCGCCGCCCTCTTGAGCGAACATCCGGACCTCAAAGCCCTCCTTTGCGCCAACGATAACATGGCCTTGGGCGCGGTCTCGGCCATCGCGGCCGCGGGCAAAACCGGCAAGGTCCTGGTGGCGGGATTTGATAATATCAGCGCCATTCACCCGCTGCTGCAAAAGGGAGCGGTGACCGCCACGGCCGACCAGCACGGAGACCAGTTGGCCGTCTTCGGCATTGAAGCCGCGCTTAAAATTCTCCGCGGCGAAGCGCCGCCCGCCGACCAGACCACGCCGGTGGATGTGATTGTCAAATAGAACTTCGGATGGCCGGGCGCAGATGACGCCGCCAGGCGTCGAGGATCACCGCCAGGACGATGACCGCGCCGGTCACGACGCGTTTGAACGGCTCCGTGGCCCCGATTTGCGCCAGGCCGGCTTCGAGGGTGGCAATGATGAGGACGCCAAAAAAAGAATTGACAACCGAGCCGCGCCCCCCGAGGAGGCTCGTCCCGCCAATCACCACCGCGGCAATGGCGGAGAGTTCCAACCCCACCCCCGCGTTGGGATCGGACGAGCCCAGCCGCGAGGTGGAGAATATGCCGGCCAGTCCGCTCAGAATTCCCGACAGGACAAAGACCGCGATCTTGGCCGGCTTGGGATTGATTCCCGCCATGCGCACGGCCGTTTCATTGGAGCCGATCGCCACCAGATAGCGGCCGAACACCGTCCGCGCCAGCGCCACCTCACACGCCACCATCACCAGCAAACACAAAATAAACGCCGGCGACACTCCCGCCTTGGAAAACGGCGCCGACATTCCCTCGACCGCGGCCCCGATATACTTCGTCTGTGAGCCAGTCGTCAGGTAGGCCAGGCCGCGCGCCACTTCCAACATGCCCAGCGTCACAATGAACGAAGGAATCCCCAAACCGACACTGACGAGGCCGTTCACCGCGCCGGCCAACGCCCCGATGCCGAGGCAAATCAGGGAAGCCGCCCAGAATGACAAATGATGATTGAGCATGGCCGCTCCCAGCACGGAACCGCACAGCCCCAGCACCGAGCCGACGGAAAGATCAATTCCTCCCGTAATGAGCACCAAAGTCATGCCGGCCGCCACCACCACCAAGGCGGGAATCCGATTGGCCAGCGCCGCGAAGCTCCGGGCGCTGAGGAAATTGTGGCTGAACATGCCAAACAACAACGCCAGACCCAGCCAAATCGCCAGCATGGCCGTGTATTCGGCAATCTTGTGCGAGTTCCATTTCATCGATTCTTTTCCTCAAGGTGCCCGCCGAAGGCGGCTTGCGTGATTTTCTCCGGCGTATATTCTCCGGCGCTGAATTCCCCGGAAATCCTTCCATGGCACATCACCAGAATCCGATGGCAGAGCAGCATCAGTTCGGGCAATTCGCTGGAAACCACAACAATGGCTTTGCCCGCTCCGGCCAAATCGCGGAGCAATTGATAAATGGCTTCTTTGGCCGCGACATCGATGCCGCGGGTAGGTTCGTCAAAAAGAAAAATGCCGCAGTCGCGCGCCAGCCAGCGGGCCATCACCACCTTTTGCTGGTTGCCCCCGCTCAACTCGCCCACCGCCTGCTCGAGAGAGGCGCAATGCACGCTCAAGCGCCGCGCAAGTCTCTCGGTGGTTTCGGTTTCGGCGCGCGGATGCAGCCATCCCAACATGCCTGAATGCCGCGAGAGCGTGTTTAGAGTAGTATTGACTTTAATCGAATGAGTCAGGAGCAAGGCATCCTGTTTGCGATCTTCGGGCGCCAACGCGATTCCCGCCCGCACCGCATCCGCCGGGCCGCGGATGTTCACCGCCTTGCCGTTCACCCGGATTTCCCCGTCTTTTCTGGGCTGCGCCCCAAAGACGGCTCGCAACGTCTCCGTCCGGCCCGAGCCAATCAGGCCGGCCAGGCCGAGAATCTCTCCGTGCCGGACATCGAAGCTCACATCGCGGACCCGGCTGCCAGAGCAGAGGCGGCGCACGCTCAACGCCACCCCTCCGCCGCCGGCGGCTCCGCTGTTCCTTTGCTCCGGCAAATCATGGCCCGCCATCTCGCGGATCAAGTCCGCCCTCGGCACGTCCCCGGAATCATGCGTGGCGATACGCCGGCCATCGCGCATCACGGTGATGCGGCTGGCCACCTGCCGAATCTCTTCCATGCGATGGCTGATGTAGAGGACGCCGACCCCTTCGGCTTGCAGCTTGCGGATGTTTTCAAAAAGCCGCTCGGTCTCCGGGCCGGTCAGCGCCGCCGTCGGCTCGTCCAGGATAAGCAATTTGCACTGGCGCGCCAAGGCGCCCGCGATTTCGACCATTTGCTGATGCCCCACTCCAAGCTGTCCCGCCAAAAACATGGGATCGACGCCGTCCAATCCCACCCGCGCCAGGGCGAGGGCCGTTTTTTGCCGCAATTCCTCCCAGCGCACAAAACCGCCGCGCCGCGGCAGGCAATTGAGAAAAAGATTTTCCGCGATGCTGATGGAGCCGATCAGGTTGAGCTCCTGGAACACCATCACCACGCCCGCATGCTCCGCTTCCCGTTTCGACTTGGGGTGATAAGGCTGGCCGCCAAGCCGCATCTCTCCGGCATCGCTCGAGGTCAGGCCGCAAAGAATGCGCGCGAAGGTGGACTTCCCCGCGCCATTGCTGCCGACCAAGGCGTGGACCTCGCCCGCGTGCAAGGCAAAGCTGAAATCCACCAGCACGGGCGCGCTATAGCTCTTTTGCAGCCCTGCAACCTGCAAAAGCGGTGCCTTGGACGTCATACGATATGGACGCTTCTAAACGTGGGGAGAAATCCTTGCCGCAAGGCACCCATTTGTAAAGTTTTATGGCAGGGCGAGCAATCCTCCGCCCGCAGGAGCAGGAGTTTGGACATTTTGACTGAAATCAGATGTCAATCACGAAGGAATTATACCATTCAGCCCAATGAATCTTAATGTAACTGCCATGACCATCCACAAAGCTGACCATGTTTTTGGCGTCTCTAAACCACAGGCTGGATGGATAGCACCACTGCATCCCGTCAAAATATTCCTTTGTCAAAATATTCCTTTCGTTTTTTCTCTTGTTATGGTTTACTGCGGTCCTAATGAACGTGGGACAAAGCATTTGGGACAAGCTCTTTCGTCTGGTCCTGGTGATGATGGTGCTGGCGGCCGTCCTGGGGACAATTCTGTGGTATAAGCCAGTCATCGATGAAAACCAGCGGATGCGGGAACAGAAGATGGCCCTTGACAAGAGAATCGAGCAGGAAAATGAAGCGGCGCGGAAACTGGATCTGCAGTTGCGCGCCATGCAGAGTCCCACGACCATCGAACGCCTGGCCCGCGAGCGCCTGAGTTATGCCAGGCCGGGAGAAAATGTCATCCATTTCGATCCGCCTTTGACCACCCGAACCGAATGACCGCCGTCCAAGTCAAACGGTCATGATTTCTTTTTCCTTGGCCGCGAGGTCCGCATCCAGCTTGGCGATATATTGATCGGTCAGTTTCTGCACTTCCTTTTGGGCCGTCTCTTCCTGATCCTCCGGAACGCCCCCGCCCTTGGCTTCCTTTTTGATCGCTTCCAAGGCGTCGCGGCGGACGTGGCGGATGGCCACGCGGCCGTCTTCGGCCAGGCGGTGGGCGATCTTAACCATTTCATGGCGGCGTTCCTGGCTCAACTCCGGCAGCACCAGGCGGATGATCTTCCCCTGCACGGCCGGCGTGACCCCGAGATTGCTCTTGAGAATGGCCTTCTCGATGGGATGCACCGTGCTGACGTCCCAAGGCTGAATGACGAGGACGCGCGGTTCCGGCGTGGTGATGCCGGCCAATTCCCGAATCCGCATGTTCGAGCCATAGACATCCGCCACGATGTTTTCCACCAGGCCGGGGTTGGCCCGGCCCGTCCGAAGCCCGACAAATTCATGTTGCACGACTTGCTCGGATTTGATCATTTTTTCTTCCGCTTCCAAGAGGATGTCATCGAGTGCCATAAAACAGCTTTGGTAAAAGGTTTAACTAACCTGTCACTAATGTTCCGACTTGTTCGCCCAACACCACGCGTTTGAGGTTATGGGATTTAAAGAAATCAAACACTATAATAGGCATTTTGTTGTCCATGCAAAGGGAAAATGCCGTCGAATCCATGACTTTCAGCTGCTTTTGCAACGCCTCCAAATAGGTGATCCGGTCGTAACGTTTGGCCCCGGGGTTTTTCTCCGGGTCGCTGTTGTAGATTCCATCCACCTTCGTCGCCTTGAGAATGACTTCAGCCCCGATTTCGTTGGCGCGCAAGGCCGCCGCGGTGTCAGTGGAGAAATAGGGATTGCCCGTCCCGCCGCCAAAGATGACGACGCGTCCCTTCTCCAGATGCCGCACCGCCCGGCGGCGGATAAAGGGCTCCGCCACTTGCGACATCGCGATGGCGCTTTGCACGCGGGTGGCCACTCCCAGCTTTTCCAACGCGTCCTGCAAGGCCAGGGCGTTGATGACCGTGGCCAGCATGCCCATGTAATCGCCCGTGGCCCGCTCAATGCATTTTTCGCCTTTGCTGGAGGCGCCGCGGTAAATGTTCCCGCCACCCGTGACAATCACCACTTGGACGCCCATCTTCCGCACTTCGGCAATTTGCCGGGCGATTTCGTCGATGGCCTCAGGGGAGATGCCAACACCATCGGGGCCGCCCAGAGCTTCGCCACTGACTTTGACCAGGATGCGCCGGTATTTGGATTTTTGGACTTTTTTCATCAATTTTGGGCAGTTGTAACAATGGCGTGGCCGGTCGTCAATCGAGACTGCCACTAAGAAGGTTTGGAAGGCACCCGCTTGGCGCCGGAGAGGGTTTCGTTGACCCCTCGCAATTTGACCGCCAAATCCTGGGCGAGGTTGCGCATGATCGTCATGCCCAACCCCGGTTCACGCCGGAGCAAATCAGCAAAACCGGCGCGTTTCATCACCAACAAAATGCTGGGCTGGATCGCCGCCGCGTAGGCCACCCGCGGCGCCCCGTCCAGGAAAGCCAGCTCGCCGAAGATTTTGCCATCGCCCAATTGGGCGATGGGCGGCGCCGCTTGATCCAGTTGGATGCTGATCTTGCCACGAAGCACGACGTACGCTTCGTCGCTGATGTCCCCTTTGGCAAAGACATGGTCGCCTGGACGGTAGAGTTTTTGCACGAAAAGGCGGGCGACCTTGCGCAATTCTCCGTCGCCCAACCCGGAAAACATGGAAAGGGGACGCAACAAATTGACAAGCGCCAGACCCATTTTCTGGTCTTGGAAATAGCGGTCGATGATTTGCACCGTGCTTTTGGCGTGGGCGGTAAACTCGGCGTTTTCCAGGGAGTACGCGAGGTTGAGTTTGACCATTTTAACGACATCCGCGTAACCGTTTTTGCCGGAAGAGAAGGCCGGCAAATAAGCTGCCGGGATAAAACCCAGTTGTTCAGCCGTCTTGAGCAGCCGGGGGGCGGTGGCCAGGATGTCGATTTCCGTATAGACGGCGCCCAGTTGTTCCTGCGCGTTCTTGACCACGCCGGCCAGCAAGGCCCCGATGGAGACGTCATCGCCGCAAAAGACTTCCGCCACCCTCGCGCACCGGTCTTGTTCGTCAAAATAATAACTCAGGCCCGCGACCATGCTTTCTTCTCTCTGGCCCAAATACGCCCGCAATGGATAGCGGGCCGGCAGGCGCATGAAGCCAAAGCCGTAATTGAACCGGCCGGAAACTTCAACGGCAGGGTTAGCCGTTTCGGCCTGCAATCGCCACAATTCGAAATCGTCCAGCGTGGCCTCCTGCACCGTCAAATCGCATTGCAAGGGGTAGCCGCTGGCCCCGTCCCGCACGACCCAGGAATTCGGTATTTGCAGTTTTTCCAGCGCGTCCATCCCCAGTTCGCTGACTTGCGGAAGCGATTCGGAAAGCGGATGGCGCCTTACGTAAATGGACTTGGCGCCGCGCGCATAAAACAGGATGCCCACGCGCTGTTGCAACAAATGCTTCAGCGGCTGAAAACCCACGCAAACAAACCCGAGGCTTTCCAACAGGCTCTGCTGGGCGTGGTCCAGCGCGGAAACGCGGACAACGGCCATGTCGCCGCGTTGCAAAGCCAATTCATTGACGGCGCGAACCAGCGCTTCGGCGGAGCCATTGGCCATGGCCTCCGGGCGGAACAGGTTGCGGCCGAGATCGGCGATCGGGTTGTTATTGTGACCATCGGGTTGGAGAAAGGAAAGAGTGCCATCCAAGCGGCCATTGACCTCCGCCACCCACGTATCCCGAGGAGCGGCGCTGGCCAATTGGGCGGCAATCCATGTCACGTCATAAACTTCCCTCGCGGGATATTCACCGCCCAGCGTGGCCTGGATTAATGCCAGCCATTGCGGGGCGTCCGCGGCGGTGGCGGGTCTGATGCTCGATGCCATTGGCTGAAGAAGTCTGCCGTGGCCGCGCCTGTTTTCAAGCGATAAATCGCCGCGGAGCGCTTGACAGAATTGCGGCGAAAGCTGCTGGCCAAACGCCTTCCGCTCTGGCATTCCTTGGAGATGAATGAGTTCGACGAGGAGTTATCCTCTCGCCTAAAGGACGTCCGTGAACAGGGTCTTTACCGCCAGTTGCGCCAGATCGATTCCCCACAAGGACCGCGGGTGAAGATCGACGGCCATTCCTTGCTGAATTTTTCCTCGAACGATTACCTTGGCCTGGCCAATCATCCCGCCCTCAAGGAAGCCGCCATCGCCGCGGTGCAAAGTTTCGGGGCCGGTTCGGGCGCATCCCGCCTGATTTGCGGGTCGCTTGTTCCCCACCAGGAATTGGAAGAGGCGCTGGCCTTGTTCAAAGGGTGTGAGGCAGCCATTGCTTTTTCTTCAGGCTATGCCGCCGCTTTGGGCGCGATCTGCGCGCTGGTGGATAACAACGACGTGATCGCGGTGGACAAGCTGGTTCACGCTTGCATCGTGGATGCCGCCCGCCTTTCTGGCGCTAAATTACGCGTCTTCGGACACAATAACTTAAACGATCTGGCCAAGATTCTGCGCTGGGCTGACAAGCGTTTTTCCAGCCCGCCTCTGATCCCGGCCGCCCACAAGCCGCGCACGCTTATTATTACGGAGAGCATATTCTCCATGGACGGCGACCAGGCGCCTTTGCGCGAATTGACCGCGCTGAAGGAGAAATTCGGGGCCTGGCTCATGGTGGATGACGCCCATGCCACCGGCCTTTACGGCAAAACGCGCCGCGGTTTGCCGGAGGAACTCGGCGTCTCCGACAAGATTGAAATTCAGATGGGGACGCTCGGCAAGTCCTTTGGCGCGGCGGGCGGGTATATTTGCGGTTCGCGGATGTTGATCGATTACCTGGTCAACCGCGCACGCACCTTTATTTTTTCCACCGCGCCTGTTCCGGCAGCGGCCGCGGCGGCCACGGCTGGGGTGCGGTTCGTGCGGAGCGACCTGGGCGAACAACGGCGCAATCAGCTTTGGAGCAATGTCGCGCTCCTGACTCGCCACCTCGATTCGCAAGGCGGGGCCATTATTCCCATCCTGATCGGCGACGAGGAGAAGGCGGTGCAAATTGCGGGCGAACTGCGCGACCAGGGCGTTTTCATTCCCGCCATCCGCTATCCCACCGTCGCACGGGGCCAGGCGCGCTTGCGCCTGACCGTGACCGCGGCGCACAGCCATAGCGATGTGGAGCAGTTGATTTCCGCTTTGCGTTCCGTCAACCTCACCAGCATCCCTTGATTTTGGCCTCTTTCGCTCAGTTGGATCAGAAATTCCTGTGGCATCCTTTCACGCAAATGCGCGATTGGCTGAAGCGCGAGCCGATTGTCATTGCCGCCGGCAAAGGCGCTCTTCTGGTGGACACGAAGGGCAAAGAGTATCTGGATGCTAATTCTTCCATTTGGACCAATTTGCATGGCCACCGCCATTCGGCCATCAATGCCGCCATCACCCGGCAACTGCGAAAAATCGCCCACTCTTCCGCCCTGGGCCTGGCCAATGAACCGGCTTCACTCCTCGGCGCTCAATTGATCCGTTTGGCCAGCCCGTCACCCCGCCAAAAACTGCGCCGCGTTTTCTATTCCGACGACGGTTCAACGGCCATGGAAGCTGCCTTGAAGATGGCTTACGAATACTCTCGCCGCACCGGGAAAAGCCGGCGTCCCAGATTCCTTTCTCTCGCGTCCGCCTATCATGGGGACACGATCGGCGCGGTCAGCCTCGGCCACATCGACCGCTTCCACAAAGCTTATGGCGGGTTGCTTTTCAAAACAGATCGTGTCCTGGCGCCGTTTTGCTATCGCTGTCCTTTCAATCGCGCCCGCCCTGAGCGCGGCGACGCCCGCTTGGGCCGCAAGTGCCGGTGGGAATGCGTCGATGCGGTCGAAAAAAAATTCTCCGCGCAAAAAAAGAAGGGCAACCCTTATGCGGCTTTCGTCTTTGAGCCGCTGATGCAAGGCGCGGCCGGCATGGTGGCGCAGCCGGAAGGCTGGTTGCGGCGGGCCACGGAGATCGCGCGCGGCGGCGGCGCGCTTCTGGTGGCCGATGAAGTCATGACCGGCTTTGGCCGGACCGGCGCGATGTTCGCCTGTCAAAAAGAATCCGTCGCGCCGGATTTGATGGCTTTGGCCAAAGGCTTGACCGGCGGTTATCTGCCGATGGCCGCGACGCTGGCCTCCCCGTCCATCTTCAATGTGTTTCTTGGCGATTACAGCGAATACAAGACGTTCTTCCACGGCCATAGCTTTACCGCCAACCAACTGGGCGCGGCCGCCGCGCTGGCCAGCCTGCGCTTGTTGGAATCCGCCGCTTCCCTCCGCGCGCGCCGCGAACTGCAACGGAATTTGGCCCGCGAGCTGGAGTCTTTATGGCAATTGCCGGCGGTGGGCGATGTTCGGCAAGTGGGATTGGTCGCGGGAGTGGAGTTGGTCCGGGATTGGCAGACGCGCCAGCCCTTCGCGTCCGCGGAGCGGGTGGGGATTCGCGTCTGTGAAGCAATGGCGCGGCGTGGTGTTCTCACCCGCCCAGCGGGCGACGTGATCGTGCTCATGCCGCCGTATTGCACGACGGGCGGACAAGTCAAACGCACGATTTCGGCTTTGCGCGAGAGCGTGCAAGAGGTCTGCGGCGCCGCGCGGTAACCGTTCTAAGGGGCAGGCTGGCTGTAGATTTCCGCTCCCCGGTGGACAAATTCGCGCGACTTCTCCTCCATTCCGCGGCGGACGGCTTCGTCATCGGAAAGGCCTTGCTCGGCGGCGAATTTGCGCACGTCTTCGGTGATTTTCATGCTGCAAAAATGCGGCCCGCACATCGAACAGAAATGGGCCGTTTTCGCCCCTTCCTGTGGCAGGGTTTGATCGTGAAATTCCCGCGCGGTTTCGGGGTCCAGGGAGAGGTTGAATTGGTCTTCCCAACGAAACTCGAAGCGCGCTTTGCTTAAGGCATTGTCGCGGTATTGCGCTCCCGGATGCCCCTTCGCCAGGTCCGCGGCGTGGGCCGCGATCTTGTAGGCAATCACACCGTCTTTGACATCCTTTTTGTTGGGCAACCCGAGATGCTCTTTGGGCGTGACGTAGCACAACATGGCGCAGCCATACCACCCGATCATGGCGGCCCCGATCGCGCTGGTGATATGGTCGTAACCCGGGGCAATGTCAGTGGTCAGAGGGCCGAGGGTGTAAAAGGGGGCTTCGTGGCACCACTGCAATTGCCTGGTCATGTTCTCCTGGATCAGTTGCATCGGGACGTGGCCCGGCCCTTCGTTCATGACTTGCACGCCGCGGGCCCAGGCTCTCTTGGTCAAATCGCCTTGCGCCTCCAACTCGGCAAATTGCGCCGCGTCGTTGGCGTCGGCAATCGAGCCGGGCCGCAAGCCATCGCCGATCGAAAAACTGACATCGTAGGCCGCCATGATTTCGCAGATTTCATCCCAATGCATAAAGCAAAAATTTTCCTGGTGATGGGCCAGGCACCACTTGGCGAGAATCGAGCCGCCGCGGCTGACGATCCCGGTGGCGCGCCGCGCGGTCAGCGGAATGAAGCGCAGGAGCACGCCGGCGTGGATGGTGAAATAATCCACTCCCTGTTCGCATTGTTCGATTAAGGTGTCCCGATAAACTGGCCAGGTCAGTTCTTCGGCTTTGCCGCCGACTTTTTCCAAAGCCTGGTAAATGGGGACCGTTCCGATCGGCGTGGGCGCATTGCGCAAAATCCATTCCCGCGTGGCGTGAATATTTTTGCCGGTGGACAAATCCATCACCGTGTCCGCGCCCCACTTGATCGCCCAGCGCATTTTTTCCACTTCCTCCTCAATGCTGGAGGCCACGGCGGAATTGCCGATGTTGGCGTTGATTTTCACCAGGAAATTGCGCCCGATGATCATCGGTTCCAACTCCGGATGATTGATGTTGCACGGGATGATGGCCCTTCCGCGCGCCACTTCCGCGCGCACAAATTCCGGCGTAATCTCCGCGGGAATGGATGCGCCAAAAGCCTGGCCGGGATGTTGCCGGGACAATTCACCCTCGCGCGCGGAAATCTCGCGCCCCATGTTCTCGCGAATGGCGATGAATTCCATTTCCGGCGTGATGGTCCCCTGGCGCGCGTACTGCAATTGCGTGACGACCTTCCCCGCTTTGGCGCGCAGGGGGCGGCGCTGCGGGGCCGGCCCTTGCTGTTCCATGCGGTTAATCCGGCCTTCGTAAGCCTCCACATCGCCGCGGCGCAGAATCCAGTCCTGGCGCAGGGGCGGCAATCCTTCGCGGACATTGCCCGAAAAGGCCTCGTCGCCCCATGGTCCGCTGCAATCATAGACGCGCACCGGCTCGTTGGGCGCGGCGCGGCCATGGCCGCTTTGAGCCGGACGCAGTTCGATCTCGCGGATGGGGACACGGAGTTCCGGGTAAAGCCGGCCCGGCAAATATACTCTCTTGGAATTGGGCAAAACCTCGCTGCTGTGAGGTTCAAACGAACTGGGCGTTGCAATCATAATCAATTTGGCGGCGGGGGAACCTTGAATGAAGGTCGCGCCCAAGCACGACCGAACGAAGGTCCCTTCGCCAGCATTACCTGGATCAGGTTCAACGGGTCATTTGCTCACGCAAAACTCTCAGCCTGAGGCCATTCGCCAGGCTCCCCGCACGGCAAACGGTACTTCGCCCGGTGCCCGCCGTCAAGGCATTGAACCGCGCGCGGAAACATGCCACACTCTGCCGCATGGATAACGGCCGCGGCGACAACCAGGCTGGGTGGGCAGTCCTCTGCCCGCCGCGGCGCGCACGGAGTGCGCGCCCTACCTGGCCTGACATGATGCCAACCGGGGATTTAGACTGATGAGCCGGATAACTGCCATTGTTGCGATCGTCGCCGCGGGTGTCGTTGGCGGGTTGGCGGCCTATTGGGCGCGGGAACGCGTGATGGATGCTTTGGAAACGCAAAATCAGGCATTGCAAGAGCAGTTGCACGCTGCCATCGCCAAAGCGGACGCCAAGGAAGCGGAATTGCGGACGGCGCGGCGAGACTCGGCAGTGCTGGCGCACTTGCGGCAGGAGATGAAGACAAAGGCCCCGGCCGCGGCGCCGCCCAACGGATTTTATATTGGCAAAGACCCTCCGGTCTATGTCAGCTACGGCACACCCGATCCGCTGTTGCAATTCTTTATCCAATCCGTCATGACCGGCAGCGACGATCCGATGGCCAAAGGCAAGGCGATCTACGGCAAGATTTGCGGCGCCTGCCACCAGGCGGACGGCAGCGGCAAGGATGGTGTCGGCCCGCCGTTGGTGGGCTCTGAGTGGGTGCTGGCGCCCGGTGGTGAGCGCCTGGCGCGCATTGTCTTAAACGGATTGACCGGGCCCATTCGCGTGCAAGGCCGCGAATGGAATTTGGTCATGCCACCCTGGAGAGAGAATCTGAAAGACGAAGAGATTGCCATCGTGCTGACCTACATCCGGACCAGCCTCGGCACCAACAAGTCGAAAGCGATCACGGCGGCGGTGGCGGCGGCGGCACGTAGCGAATCCCATCCCGGGCCGGAAACATCTGAGGAGTTGTTGCGCGTCTCCGATCGATGACGCGGCCGCCGCGCCGCGGTTCGCCGAAACTCTTTAAGGAAATGGCCGGCAGGTAAGGACGCAGCAGTTGGCGCCGCCACCATTGCCCAGTGGCGCGGCGCGTCGGCAGGTTGGTAAAGTGGTATTCGTAGAGCTGGGCGCGGATGTATTTGGGCGGTGACGCGGAGAAGGGATTTGGGCCGAGCAATGCCAGCACCGGGGGCTCGTTTTGGAGAAGGCGCAAGACCAAACGCAAGAGCCACTCGTTGCCGCGCGGGTTTCCCAGGGCTGCGAACCACATTTGCCAATCCAATCGCGGTTGATAAGGCGCGACAAATCCAGGCCGGCGCTTTAGGTCCCCTGGTTTGTATTTGAATTCGTACTCCTTCCAATTCCTGCCGTCGTTGCTCCCTTCAAGAATGATCTCCGGGCGGGTCTGCGTCATGACGGCAAATAGCCCGTAGCCGTTGAGGCTGCGAAATGGTCCCAGCCACTCGTAAAGGGCGAGCACGGGCGCGGGCCAGTCTTGTTTGACCCGCGCCGCGCCCAGGAACTGAATCGAGGTCACCGTCACCACCACTATAGTCAAACCTAATGTCAGCGGCCAGGGCCAGCGCGCCGGATGGTCAGCGGAGACAACGGCCGTCTCCGCGGGTTTGCGGCGGAAGACCAGCAAAGCGCGGTCGTCCAATAGCGCCAGGCACAGGAGAAGAGTCAGCCAGTTGAAGAAGGTGTAATTGCCCGTCAAAAGGACCGCCCCTTGCAACGCCGCGGTGACGGCGGCCGCGAAAAAGCGCGCGCGCCTTCCGCAAAAGATCAGAGGGGGCGCGAGCAATTCAACGGCCAGCATCAGGAATTGGCAGGCCGCTTGCACGCCAGCCGGCAATTGATGGGCGTACCAGCCGATCCAGGTGGGCAAGGGTTGGGTTTCGTAATGGACGCGCAGGGCCGTCAGGTTCCACCACGAAGGGTCGCCGCTCAGCAGCTTGACACAACCCGATTCGAAGATGAGCCGGAAGAAAAGCCAGCGCAGCAGCCAAAGAACCAGGGCGGACGGAGGGGCTTGGCGGGAGGGCCTCTCCAGCCACTGCAATGGCGCGTAAAAAATCGCCAAGAAGCCGGTTTCCAACAGCAAACTGTCCCACTGGAAATTGAGGAACGGGCTGCCCATGGAGCAAAACGAGAGGTAAAGCATCCAGAGCAGCACGAGCATGAGCGTCGGCGCGACCCCCGCCAGGAGGGCGAGCGAGGCGGCGATGCCCAAAGCGCATTGCCAATGGAGCGCCTGGTCGCCGGCACTCCACCAGGCAAAAGTCGGCAGGGCGTGAAACCGGGCCCATCCGAGGTGATTCTCCGCCGCGACCACCTTCACGGCGGACATCAGTTCCTGGGCGGGAGCAACGCCGTGGCTGCCGATCAGCCCCGGCATTTGCGCCGCCAGCGAAACAAAGGCAATCAAGAAAACAAGCGCCAGTCCCCGCAGAAAGCACCAGCGCACCCAAACTCCGCTCGGCGGCTCCGTCCCCGGGCCGGAATAGACGCGGTCCAATTTGGAGAAAAAAGCGCGATGCACCGCCACTTCCTCGTAAAGAGTTTCGCTCAATTCGGCAAAGGGCGGGAATTTATGGTACAGGCGGGACATCCAGCGGTGCCGTCCGCCTTCGGCCAGCGAGCGAAAGACCGCCTCCGCGCCATGGCAGGCCGTGCCATCCGGCAGGATTAGATGGATGGATTGTTCGAAGTCCGCCGTGGGAATTTCCGGGAAACCCGCGAGGACGGATGGGTCCTGGTACGGGACATAATCCACCGCTTCCAGCGTGGCCCGCCGCCAGCGGGCCACCCAGCGGCGGCAGAACTGGCAATCGCCATCGAAAATCAGCAGGGGTTTCGGCGGCGGCGATTGAACTCGGTTCGCTTCTGGCACTTAGTCCGTTAGTCCTTTTCCAAAAGAAAGACCTTGGAGCCTCTTCTGCCCAGGGCCGATTCGACCTTGAGCATGGCTGAATAATCCTTCGGATTGACAATCGCGGGAGAGGTTTCGAATTGGTGGGTGACGACCCATTTGCCTGCCGCGCCGCCGGAAGTGATGCGGGCTTCCCCGGCGCCGTCAGGCTCATCGAGGGTTTCGCTCTTGGGCGCCATGACCAGGTGACGGAATCCCGCCGGCCAATCGATTTCCGTTCGCACGGAATTCTCAGAATGGCGCGAGATGAACAAGGGCAGAGTGCGGCGGTCCGCCCCGACCGGCAGGAGCAACGGTTTGAAGGGAAGATCGAAGTAAAAATAATTTCCGTCCACCACGCTGTAATTATCGACTTCCACCGTGAAATGCTCGATTCCCGGGTAGGTGTCGAATTCCGTTTTCAAGTCGCCCACGGGATGGGCGCCTTGCGCGACGGCGGAGACAAGTTCCTGGTAATAACGCCGCCGTTCCTCGGGCGGAAGCTCGGCGAAGAAGCGGTGCTTGTAATTATAGTTGTCTCCGTAGTATTGCCGGGTGACGCCGATGCGCGTTTTGCCGGAGTCATCCGGCGAGAGGGTATAGACGGTATCCATTTTATCCGCGCAGTCGCGCGCCGCCCGGATGACCTCGCAATCCTGGCTGGAAAGGACCAGCCCCAGGCCGCCGTCGGCGGAGGTGGTGCCTAATTTCGCGTATTGGTCGGTATCGTTGAAATAATAGGTTTGACCATCCAGTTCGACCCGGACCAGCGGCTCCTGAAAGGCATAAGGCAGCGGAAAGGAGAAAGCCACATTGGTGATGCCGGCGATGGGCGGCAAGCCTGAGGCGAGGACGAATTCCGGCTGGAAGCCGGCCGCCTTCAGCATGGCGTGCAAGAGGATGGCGCGGTCGGCGGCGTGTCCATAGCCGTCGGCCAGCGTCACGTCCGCGGGGGAGAGTTCGGCGAGCGGCAATTCGGTGAAGGACGGCCCGGCGAAGCGAATGGACTTGGCGACGAAATCGCGGATCGCTTGCAGCGCCTCCAGCTTGGAATGGCCCGAAGCCGCCAGTTTTCGGGCCGCTCCGGCGGCTTGCGTGCTTTGCCCGGAGCGCCGCAGGAGATTGTCATTCAATTCTGTCAAATACGATTTCATCTCCCCCGCGAAATAGCTCACACCGGAATTGTAGGCCCATTCGGGCGGAAGTTGGGCTTCGGCGGGCAGCGCCTGCACCTGGCCGGTCTGCCAGTGGAAGCTTTGCCCTGGGCCGCCGGTCTTGTCCTGCTCCTGGATCAAGTCAGGCTGACCGCTCACTCTGGCGTAGATCTTGACCTCCGCCGGAGCCGTCAAATCAAAGGATTTCTTTTCCAATTCATCCGGCAACTGAAATGACTCAAAGCCGGAAATAAACGGGACCCCGTGGTTGGTCAGGGCAAACTCCACCTCGATGGTGGAGCCGATATCCACTCCCGGCAAGTTGCCCACGAGGATTTTGGCGCCCGTGTAACGCTTGGCCGCGGCGTTCCAGCCCGCGTCCATCACATTGATCTCGTTGGTGGAGATTTCCTGGCGTTCGCCAGTCTTGGAGATGACCACGCCGCGCAGCAATTTGGCTTCCTGGCAGGATGGGTTGTAAGAGATTTTGATCTCAGATTCCCGGATCTTTCCGGCGTAAGTCAGGATGCGCTTGGAATACCTGACAAGATAAACAGAGGAATGCGCGTCGAGGACCCGCAGTTCTTTGTGGCTCTCCAAAATCTTCGCGTTTGATTCCACCGCGGGCGCCGCGCTCTCATCCGTTTTGGGATCAGCCTCGGCCAGTTCCGCTTCCGGCGCCGCCAGGACGGGCGCTTTGCGCTGATCATATTCCAATGATTTCAAGGTCTGCTTCAACTTGAGATATTGTTCGGGCGAGAACTCCACCACTTTCAATTTCAACTCCCGCGCGCAATGGAGCGCCCCGTCCGTGTCCTGGCAGGTCTGTTGGTAGCTCACGCAGTTATCTTCAATAGCCGGACAGGAAGGCAGGGAAATGGCTGTGCCAAACCCGCCGGAAAATTTGAGTGAAATGGATTCATCCAATCCGCATGCGATTTCCGTTTGCATGGGGTATTTGCGTTTCTCCAGGCCCGCGCCGCCAAGAATGAAATTGACCATGCCCATGCCTTTGCCGATCCATGGCAGGCTGACGACGGATTTGCCGCCGCCGGCCGCGGTCATGCCATCGGCCGTGAATTCCAATTCCGCGCGCAACTCCGAGGACATGTCCAGCATGTCTTCGGGTATGAGCTTGAGTGATTTCAAATGCGCTCCGGGCATGGTGCGCTTGAGGTTGCTTTCAAAAAATCGCCGTTTATCGTCGTCCTTCATGTGCGAGAAAGCGTTGCGGTAGGCGTCGTCGTTCACTCCGGAGAAGGTCAATTCAGATTTCGCCTCCAAGGCACCTGCGGTCGTCAAAACACCCGTAGTCTTGATGTGCATCATGTGGCCCTCCGGCGCTTGAATGGGGCTGACTTTGAGGCTTTCGCCTTCCGGTTTGCAGACGAGAAAACTCTGGTTGCAATCGCCCGTCGGCAGCAAATCGCGCGTGTTTTCATCCGTCGGGTCCATGAGGAGGTATTTGCCGGGCTCGGTTTCCACGCCGACAATGGCGTGGTTGAAAAACGGGTCGGGAACCTCCGTGTCGCGGCGGGTGCCAACGCTGATCAGCACGGGATAAGCCTTCAGGCCCGCTTCCTGGAGCATGGAGACAAGCAGGGCGGCCTTGTCCCGGCAGACGCCGTACTTTTTGCCAAAGGTCGCCTTGACATCGTGCGGTTCGAAGCCCGGCCGGTCCTTTTCCGGAGTCAATCCCATATAACGGATTTTTTTCGAGACGTGATAAAAGACGGCCTTGATGCGAGCCATATCGTTGGTCGCCCCCGCGGTCAATGTTTCCACCGTTTTCTTCATCTCCGCGTCAGTGGCTTGAAGGTGCGGCTGGCTCAGCTCCCAATACCATTTGGAAACCGATTGCCAATCGGGCGAGGTGCTGACGAGCAGCCGTTGCAGAGTCATTTCGTAAGGGGGCATGGCCGGCTCGTCGAACATGCGCGGGACATCGTTGATCTCCCAGTGATGGACGGTGCCTCCAGCAGCGTCCGGCGCTGTAGTATATTTGACGGTGCCGGGGACTTCATCGCGCAACGCTATCCGCTGGAGCGGCCTTTCCTTTGGCGCATGAACTTCGTAGGAGACATGCCGGACGTAGCCGGGGCCTTCAAAAACATTCTCGTCGGCGAATTCGCCCGGAACGATGGCGCGTTCAATCGTCTGGCGGGTGATGGAGTGGACGGTGTCGCCAATCTCCACCTTCGGAATATTGACCCGCAGCAAGCGGCTGTTGGGGTCGTAAATATTCGCCTGCATCTGGCTGTCATCGATGGTTTCCTTTGAATTGGCGGCGACATCCACCGGGGTGATTTCGCCATTGGCATGGATCACCTCCAGCTTGACCACTTCCTCCGTCGAATACGGCAGCATGAAGCTCAGAGAAATGGTGCGGTTGTTGCGTTTGCCTTTCTCGGTCAAAACTTTGGTAAAGGTTTCGTCCTGGCATTCCGCCGTGCCGTCGGGATGATAGACTCGGGTGGATTTCTGCTCGACGGTGGCGTCGTCGCAATCCGGGTACTTGGCCAGGTTAATGTCGGCGGCGGCGGCCATGACCTTTGCGGCATCGGCCAAAGCCCAAATGTCGCCGGCGTAGCGGTTGGTCTGGGCTGATGGCGTATCCGCGAGCATCGCGAGGGCCAAAAACAAGAGCGATGGCGTAAGAAAAAGCACTTTCGTCTTCATAGGTAAATTAGAGACTGACACTCACCCACTATACAGAACCTGTCCCTTCGCGCCAGCCACTTCTTGAGACTCCAATCCGCTGGCTTGGGGGAGCGCGACCGTCTCGGTCGCCACGGTTGGCGTCTCGCCGACCGCATCTTCCCATTTTCTTTGCAATTCCTATCGAAGCGAATCGGAGAGCAGGGAAGATTTGCTCGCCAGGAGAAAGGCCTTCGGCTAAAGAATCCAACATGGAGTGGCGTAATCGCAAGCTCTCTTGGTGCGTATTCCTTACGGGGCTTTGGTGCGGACTGGCAACCATCGCGGTCGCGCAGGAAAAATCCTTTGTCGAGGAAACCTACGACTCGGCCAAGGCGCGCTATCAAACTAATCCGCAAGATGCCGAGGCGGCGTGGCAGTTTGCGCGCGCCTGTTTTGACCGGGCCGATAATGCCGGCAAAGACTCCGTGCGCGCCGCCACCGCCAAAGAGGGGATTGCCGCCTGCGAACAAGCGCTGCGGCTGAAACCAAATCTCGCCGCCGCCTACTATTACCTGGGCATGAACCAGGGGCAATTGGCCCAAACGAAGGTTTTCGGCGCCCTGCCTCTGGTGAAGGAAATGGACAAGGCGTGGAAAAAGGCACGGGAGTTGGATGAACATTTTGACTTCGCCGGGCCGGACCGGAACCTGGCGCTGCTTTATCGCGATGCGCCTCGGCCGCCGTTGAGCGTGGGCCACCGTGGCAAGGCGGAGGAGTGTGCCCTGCGCGCTGTCGCCCTGGCGCCGGGCTATCCGGAAAATCATCTCACCCTGATTGAAACCTACATAAAATGGGACCGCTGGGCAGCCGCGGCGGCTGAGGATGACAAACTAAAAGAAATGATTCCGTCGGCGCGGAAGGAATTTACGGGGCCCGAATGGCAGGACGATTGGCATGACTGGGACCGGCGCCAGGCGGCCGCCGAGAAGAAGCTGCGCAGCGTGCGGCAGCGAGTGAAGTGAGCCATCGCCCTGGTCTTCCGTCGGCGTCCCGCCGACTGGCGTCTCTTTATGGTAGGGCGGCCACTCCGCTGGCCGCCGGGGTGGGGCGCGCAACGGAGTGCGCGCCCTACCTTGACCGACGGTTTTAATTGCACCCCCTCTTTACCCATTTCACCCGCTGCTTGACGATTCTCTGTGCCAAGTTCTTACTCATACACATGCGAAAGGTAACCGGATGGGCCTGTGCGGTATTGTTGGGGGCAGGTTGCGCGACGCAGAAATCGCCAGCCCCCGGACAACCATCGGCCAACGCAACCAAACCTTCGGCGCCCATTGTCACGCCGGATTTGCGGCCAGTGGGACGGGTGGCGATGGTCAATATGGAGGGGCGCTTTGTCGTTCTCAGCTTTCCACCGGGCCCGGTCCCGCAGCCCGGCCAGCGGTTGAACGTGAACCATGCCGGATTAAAGATCGGTGTGGTCCAGGTGACCGGGCCGCAGCGCGATTTCGATACGGTGGGCGACTTGATTGAAGGCGAAGCCAATCTCGGCGACGAGGCTAAGGGCGATTAGCAATCGTCCACCTCACGGCGCAGCCATCTGGTTGACTTTGGCGGCGAAAATAAAATCGCTTTCTGTCAAACCGTCGATTTTATGCGTCCACAAAGTCAGTTTGACCTTGCCCCATGCCAGGTAAATGTCGGGATGATGATTTTGCGTCTCGGCCAACTCGCCGACGCAGTCGGTGAAATCGAGCGCCTGGCGGAAGTTGTCGAATTTGAAATCGCGTTCGAGATGGTGGCCATTGACAACGCGCCAGCCCTGCCCCAATTCCAGGACCAGCCGCGTCAGTTCCTCGCCCTGTAACGGCGGCCCGCCGCCTTTGCACGGAACGCATTCCCTTTCGGCCAGATTCGTCACACCCGAATATAGCATTTAGGAGCCTCGCCCGCCACTTTCCGGCTCCGCAAGTTCTTCTGGGGAGCGCGGTCGTCTCGACCGCAACCGTCGGCGTCCTGGCGACGCAAAAGCTTGTTCCTGACGAGGAATCTGCTAAACCAAATCCATGCCTGTTTGTCGTCTTTCGGTTTTTCTGTTTGTTTTCGCGCTGGCGCCGGTGTTGCGCGCCGAGGTGCAAACGTTGGACACTTCCCGCGGCTTCCCGCCCATCGCCACGGAAGCCCGCTGGCGTGAACGCAGCCAGGTCATCCGGGAGCAAGTCCTGGTCAGCAGCGGGCTTTGGCCGATGCCGGAAAAAACTCCATTGCAGGCCAGGATTTTTGGCAAGGTGGAGCGGGACGGCTACAGCGTGGAAAAGGTCTATTTTCAAAGTTGCCCCGGCTTTTACGTGTGCGGGAATCTCTACCGTCCTTTGGGGCGCGGTCCCGGTCCTTTTCCCGCGATCCTCAACGCCCACGGCCATTGGGACCATGGACGCCTGGAAGACACCGATCTGTGCAGCAACCCCGGACGCTGCGTCAACTTCGCCAAACAGGGGATGATCGCGTTCGCCTACGACATGGTGGGCTACAACGACACCCATTTTGCGGACGCTCCGCCCACTGCTGGTTTTTCCGATCTGCACCATCGCTTCGCCTCCAATAACCCGGTCGATTTGCTGTGGAGCGTCTCGCTGATGGGCCTGCAAACGTGGAACAGCATCCGCGCCCTGGATTTCCTGGAGTCCTTGCCGGACGTGGACAAGACACGGCTGGCGGTGACGGGTGCTTCCGGTGGCGGCACGCAGACGATGATTTTGGGCGCGATTGACGACCGCCTGGCCGCGCAAGCGCCGGTGGTCATGGTCAGCCATACGATGCAGGGCGGCTGTATGTGCGAGAACATGCCCGGCTTGAGGGTCAAGTTTTCCAATATGGAAATCGCCGCCGCTCCCGCGCCGCGTCCGCAAATCCTGGTTTCCGATACGCAGGACTGGACCAAGACGACCCTGGAAATGGAAGGGCCGGCCATCGCGGGCATTTACCAATTGTTCCAAGCGCCGGAAAAACTTCGCTACGTGCGCTATGATTTCCCCCACAATTACAACCAAACCAGCCGTGAAGCGGTCTATCAATGGTTCGACCGCTGGCTTCTCCATCAACCCGATCAGCCCGTCCGCGAAGCGGCGTTTCACAGGGAGGCGGACCAGGGACTGAGAGTTTTTCCCGATGGCAAGCTGCCGGCCAACGCGCTTAGCCAGGAGGGCGTGGTCCAATACCTCATTGCCCGTCATCGCGAGCGGTTGCAGGCCCTGAATCCGGCCAGCCAGATCGCTTTGGTCAAGTACAGGGCCATCATGCAGCCGGCGTGGGAGCGGACGTTGCAATTGGATTGGCCGCCAGAACCAGCGCGGACGACGTTCGGTGCTTCCATACAAGAGGCTGATTATTCCTGCGATCAGCCGAGCATTGTCCGGCCTGGGGATGCGGCCGCGATCAAAGTGACGCGCTTTTCACCTCTAAAACCGCGCCCGGCACGTGGAGGCGCTGTCATCGTATTGGCGGACCCAATGGGAGAGACCCTTCAGGCCAGAGCGCCGCGCGGTTTGGCCCGGAAGTTTCTGGATCATGGATTTACGGTTATTGTTGCCACTGATTTCGAAGCGGCGGACGCGGATCAAACGTCGCTTTTCTTCACCACCTACAATCGCACCCGTCTGCAGGAAAGCGTCGCTGATCTGATTTCGATTTGCGAGGCTGCCAAGAGGCTCAATTCGCAAGCTGGCCACGTTGTCCTCTGCGGCACCGGCGCCGCCGGTCTTTGGTCTCTTTTGGCCGCGCCCGCCGCCGACGCGGTCATCGCCGATTGCGGCCAGACCGATGATGCGGATGATACGGCGCTCCTGGAGCCCGATCTGTTTTGCCCGGGACTCCGTAATATTGACACATTTGAGGGCGCATTGGTTTTGGCCGCCCCGCATCCGCTGTTCTTGCATAACGTCAATCCCCGGTCTTCCTTCGCCCATGCCCGCTCCGCTTACGCGGCTTTGCGCGCGGATAAAAACCTGCGTCTGGAGTCCGGCCGTCTCGGCGATGAGGACATTGTGGGCTGGATTGCCGGCATGAAGTTTTCAGAGCCGCGATGAAATCCTCCATCCAGCGTGTTTCGGAACGGGAACACGCTTACGTCCGGGAAGCGCTCGAGAACGGCTTCCGGGTTTCCACAAAAACGGCGTTCCGGACGCGCCTGGAGGAAGCCTTCGCCAGGCGTTACGGAATGCGTTTCGCCATCAGCATGTCCAACGGAACAGCGGCCATTCATGCGGCTTTGGAGGCGGCAGGCATCGGCGCTGGCGACGAGGTGATTGTGCCCGCGCTGACCATGTCGAGCCCGAGTTTGGCCGTGCTCCAGGCCAACGCCACGCCGGTGTTCGCCGACGTGGACCGTCACACCTGGGTGATGGATGCAAAATCGATTGAAGCAGTCATCACGCCTCGGACCCGCGCCATCGTTACCGTCGCGCTCTATGGCCTCTCGCCGCCGATGCTCCCGATCATGGAGTTAGCGCGAAAACACAATCTGCTGGTGATAGAAGATAACGCGCAAGCCATGCGGTCGTTTTGCGATGGCGCGCTGGCGGGAACCCTCGGCTATTGCGGCATCTTCAGCTTCCAAAGTTCAAAGCACCTGGCGGCGGGCGAAGGCGGAATGGTCATTACGAACGATGAAGCCTACGCGACGAAAATTCGCAAAGCGGCCGGCCTCGGCTTTGCCACTCTCAACGCCAGGAAAACCAGGGTGACCAAGGGTGAATTGCAGCATCCTGCCTTCGAACGACACGATTCTCCCGGCTGGAATTACCAGATGCCGGAGTTGTGTTGCGCGGCGGCCCTGGCCCAGCTTGAGCGGGCGGACGAATTGGTGGCGGCGCGCATCGAAAGCGCGCGGCTCTTCCTCGAAGCGATCCGAACTTCCGGCTCGAGCTTGCTCACGCCGCAACGCATTCCTGAAAACTGCGTCAGCTCGTATTGGACGCTGGCCTGCGAACTGGATACGGCACGAGTCCAATGGGCCGATTTTCGCTCACGTTTCCTGGCGAGCGGCGGCGACAAGTTTTATGCGGCCTGGCAATTGACTTACCTGGAACCGCTTTTTCGGGACGCTCTCTTTGGCGCTCGCTCCCCATTCATCGAACGCCGCTATCCTCGTGGCCTTTGTCCGGTTTCCGAAGCCGTCCAGCCTCGGCTGGTGCAATTCAAAACCAATTACTGGGGCGCTCGCGACGCCCAGGCCCAGGCCGAAATCCTGCAAAAGACCCTCCAGTCCTTCTAAAAATGAACTTGTCAAGCACCTCTAAATCCCATTCGAAGAGCAAATGGAAGGTAGGGACGGCTCGCCGAGCCGTCCGCGGTCGCCTCGGCGCGGCGACCCTACCTCGGAGATTTGGATGCGTTTGGCCTCTAAGCATGAACTGCCGTATTTTCCCCGTTCTGGTGCTTCTTTCCTTGCTGATTTTCTCCTCAAATCCCGCGGCATCGCCGCCTGCTGGATTGGCCAATATCCATCTGAGCCGCTCGACGAGCTTCTCGCGCTGCAAAAGTCCGGCAAACTCACCCTCGTCCAGAGCATCTATCTCTCCTGGATCGATCTTTTCCGCGACCTCGGCCCGCAAATGCTCCAGCACTGATAGGCACTGAACAGGTGTTGCCAGTAACGAATTCGGCGTTAATGCCGGCCGCCTGGTTGACTGGCGGCTATTCCAATTTGCGCAGTATGTTGCGTGCATGAAGGTTATTCGGGTCAAGCTCAACTGCTCTCTTGTAAGCCTTGATCGCCAGGTCTTTTTTGCCGGCCCTCTGATACGCTTCACCTAAACTATCGAAAGCATTCGATGAAGAGGGATATTGAGCTGTGTTCAATTCAAAAATACGCATCGCGCTCCCTTTGTCGCCGTCAGAAAGGAGTTTATATCCCAGTGAGTTGAACTCAGACTCGGAAAACTCATAGCCGGCCCCATTGGTTGCCTTCAAGGAAGCATACATGCGTTGGGCCGCCTCGATTCCCTGTTTTTTTATTAAATCGTACATTTTCGGCGCTATAGGAAGTTTTGGCAGGTTGCAGGCCTTCCCGTGAAGAACATTCACAATGGCGTCGTTGATCTCCACGCGCGGGCTGTTTCCCTTGTTGGTCAACATAATGACCGTCAATTTTTCTCCCAATCTTCGACCGATGAACGCCCGGTAACCTCCCGTGCTCCCGGTGTGCCAGACATATTTATCGCCGAAGACGAGGTACTTGCGCGAAATGTTCCAGCCGAACCCGTACGTTGAAAATCCTTCTTTGACTTCGCCGGGAGTAAATGCCTCCTCCAAGGTTGACTGCCGGACCAGTTTGTTGGTGTACAACGCTTCATCCCATTTCAACAAATCATCCACCGTGGAGTAAATGCCGCCGTCTCCCTTGGTATAATCTGGGAGGAGATGCCGCGGCAACGGGAAATCGGCCGTGGCTGGAGGAGAGCCGTCTCTATCGCCATACTGGTCGTAACCCGTGGCTGCAAGATTCAAGTTGTGCCCGGATCCATCATCCAAGAACGTGCTGTTCATGCCAAGAGGCTTGAAAATATTGTCGCGCAGACAATCGCTGAATGATTTGCCCGCGACCTGCTCGACAATCATGGCCAGCAGAATATAGCCCGTGTTGCTATACTGGTATCTCAGCCCTGGCTTGGGAAATTGGGAATGCTGTTTTATAACGGCTTTCAGCACTTCGCTTTCCGTCAGCCTTGGGTGATCGATGCCCAGGTCACCCACGTCAGGGATGCCTGAAGTATGCGTCAGCAGATGTCTGACCGTGATTCCGTCAACGCACTTTTCCAGTTTGGGAATGTATTTGGAGACTGGATCATCGTAATTAATCTTGCCTTGCTCTGAGAGCATCATGATTAGCATGGACGTAAACTGCTTGGAGACGGAGGCGAGATTTGAGGGCGTCGTTGGAGTAAATTGACGATGCGACTCACTATCCGCCTCTCCAAAAGCGTTCCGATAGATCACCTTTCCATCACGCGCGACAACGATGCTTCCGTTGAATTGACCTCTCTCATACAGGTTTGTCATGAGTGTATGAACGGCTTCCGCTTCGCCAGCAGGAGCAGTATGAGCATGATTAGAGCAGGCAAACACCAGGCGGAGCAAACAGTGAGCCGCCTTAAGAGCGTGGGAAGTTCGGCGTTCTCGCCCGCGCCGCGTTCCAAGGAAGGTGCAAGCGCGCGAAGGTTGGAGGCCACCGGGAATCAGCGATGGTCTCCGAAGGCTGGTCGTCCAATTAGGTATTTGTTGTGGCATCATTCACACAGAACACACCCGTGGAAGGAAAAGTTTCACTCAAAATAGATCCCACACGATCCATTGCATTCCTGCCACGATAGCCTGGGTTGGCTGCGTGTAAACCACCCCCCGGACGCCTCGGCGCGGCGTCCCTGCCTGATCAGGCAGTTGTTGTATGCTTGGCTGGAAAAAGCCGCTCGTGTTCGCGCATCGTGTAACGGTCCGTCATGCCGGAAAGGTAATCGCAGATGGCGCGATGCCAGCCTGTTTGGCGGGCGCGTTTGCGCGAGGATTCGCCGATTTCTTCCGGATGTTTGACAAAATATCGGAACAGGTCCCCTAACATCCTGCCGGCCCGCTCATTCGGCGCGGCCACCACCGGATTGGAATAGAGATGGCGAAAAAGGTAGCGCTTCAGCTCCAGGTTCGATTTCCGCCGTGCTGGACTGTATCGAATCAATGGCCGCGCCTGGCGGCGGACATCATCGGCGGTCCGGACCCCGGCGGAACGCAGGGCGGCGGAACTGGTTTGGACAACGTCCTGCACCTGGCTGTCAATGATAGCGCGAATGATGGCGTTGCGCCGGACTTCCCGGGGCAGTTTCCCATGTTCCCGACGCACCGCGTCGGCCGCTTCCGCGAAGACCCGCACCTTGTCGATCAATTCTGTTTCCAACAGCAGCCCTTCCTCCAAGCCATCGTCCAAGTCGTGGCTGCCGTAAATCAACTCGTCCGCCAAATTGGCAATTTGCGCCTCCAGCGAGGGCGATTTGGCGGGAAAAGCCTTGCGCTCGCCTGGCTGATCATAAGTGGTCTCATGTTTGAGCAAACCTTCCCGGACTTCCCAGGTGAGATTGAGCCCGCGAAAGCCGGGATACTTTTCCTCCAATTCCTCGACGATGCGCAAGCTTTGGCGATTATGCTCAAAACCGCCGTGGCCGCGCATCAAGCGGTTCAAGACCGCTTCGCCACGGTGGCCGACGGGGGAGTGGCCCAGGTCATGGGCCAGCGCGATGGTCTCGGCCAAATCTTCATTGAGCCGCAAGGCCCGCGCCAGGCTGCGCGACATGGCGGCCACTTCAATGGTGTGGGTCAGCCGCGTGCGCAAATGATCGCCCGAGCCGTTGAGGAAAACCTGCGTCTTGTATTCCAGGCGGCGAAAAGCGCGCGAATGGATGACACGGTCGCGGTCCCGCTGAAAATCCGTCCGCCAGGAAGGCGGGGGTTCCGCGTGAACGCGTCCGCGGGAGTCGGCGCTGAATTGGGCGTAGGAAGCCAAAGTCTGCCGCTCGCGTTGTTCGAGCTCTTCTTTGGAGCAAGGCATGGTTGCCGCTCAATTGGCCAGCAGTTCCTGGACGGAAATTCCCCGCAATTCAAAAAGCCGTTTGATGGCGTCCTCAATCAGGTTGTTGGGACAGGACGCCCCGGCAGTGATGCCGACGGTAATCTTTCCCGGAGGCAGCCAGTTCACGGTCTCGACCTCTTTTTGATTATGCAGGCTGAAGTGACGGATCAATTTGTCGGACACCATCATTTGCGCGTTCTTGATGAAAAAAGTCGGCAGCTCGGCCTCGCCCATCTCGGCCAGATGCGAGGTGTTGGAGGAATTGTAGCCGCCGATGACCAGCAGCAAATCCATTGGTTCGCGCAGGAGTTTTTGCAAGGCATCCTGGCGGTCCTGGGTGGCTCCGCAAATCGTGTCAAAAAAACGGAAATGCCGGTCCAAATCTCCCGTGCCGTAGCGGGCGATCATGGCGTTCTTGATCCGCCGCTGCACTTCCTCCGTTTCCCCGCGCAACATGGTCGTCTGGTTGGCGACGCCGACGGCTTGGAGGTGGGCGTCGGGGTCAAATCCGCTGGAATAGGCGCCCTTGAACTTTTCCAAAAACTCCTGCTTGTTGCCGCCGTGGACGATGTAAGCGCAGACGTAATCCGTTTCCGCCAGCGTATAGACCACCAGATAATGCCCTGGACCGTGGGCCGTCGCCTGGGAAGTCGTCGCTTTGGTTTCTTCGTGTTTGGCTTTGCCGTGAATGATGCTGGTGACGCTTTCCCGGGAATACTGCCGGACCCGTTTCCACACGCTCATCACGTCGCCGCAAGTCGTATCGACCAATTCACAGCCCTTGGCGATTAATTTGTTTTTGGTGTCCACTTCGGTGCCAAAGGCGGGGATGATGACAACGTCGCCGGCGTGCAAGCGGGCCAGTTCCACGTCGGTCGGCTTGGGAGAAATGATCTGGATTCCCATGTTGCGAATCTGGTCGTTGACTTCGGGGTTGTGGATGATTTCGCCGAGCAGATAAATTGGTTTGGGAGCGGGAAAGCATTTGCGGGCGGCGTAGGCCAGGTCAATGGCGCGCTCGACGCCGTAACAGAACCCGAATTGCTTGGCCAATTTAATGGTCAGCAGGCCATCCGCGGAAAGAACATGGCCTTTGTCGCGAATCCGGTTGACCAGATCGCTGCGATAATGCGAAAGCACTTGGGCTTGGACCGCTTCCATGACATCGGGCCGGCGCAGGTTCATCTTCTGAGGCGCTGGTGGCGCTTGGGTTGACATAACCCTTTTAGCCTAAGCCCACTCAAGCCCCCAGTCTAGCCCCGAATCGGGCCCGTCAGCGGATTTTATGCCGATTTGTCTTGTTGATCTCGTTTGACGGCGTAATATCTACCTGCTAACGGCGCTAAGTTTACCAGGTGTCTGACTGCCATTGGTGAGGACAGTTCATCCCTCCTTTGATGCCGGCAATGCGGCAGCACTTGTCCGCAGACCTCGCTCGGGTGGTGATTCTCGTGCATTAGAAGGTTTCCCATCGTGGGCGTGGGCTGCGGGCCTCTGTGAAAGCTTGAGGACGGGTTCTATGAGAAAGATGAGCCATGAAGGAAGATCATATTGAAGTCGAAGGATGCGTGCAGACGGTGTTGCCCGGAACGATGTTCCGCGTGCAATTGGATAACAAACACGTCGTGCTCGCCACCATCTGCGGCAAAATGCGCAAGCGCTGGGTCCGCCTGACGGCCGGGGACCGGGTCAAAATGGAAATATCGCCGTACGATCTGAATAAAGCGCGCATCACCTGGCGGCTTAAGTGAGAGAGCCTCGCAACGTCGAAACAGTTTATTGACTCTATGTCCGCAAAATCATTCTTGGCCCGATTGTTCAAACCATCCCCGAGGCAGGAAACCATTCAGTCTCGGGCCGAGAGCGGCAACGCCGACGCGCAGTTCTTGGTCGGTTTGCGCTGCGCCAGCAATGAAGAATCCGCGGACTTTCCGCACGCGATTGAATGGTATTTGAAAGCGGCCGAGCAGAACCACATCCTGGCACAGTTTAACCTCGGGATCATGTACACCAATGGCCAAGGAGTCGTGCCCAACGAGCGTCAAGCCGAGATCTGGTT
This sequence comes from Limisphaerales bacterium, assembly GCA_052139695.1. Taxonomy (GTDB): domain Bacteria; phylum Verrucomicrobiota; class Verrucomicrobiia; order Limisphaerales; family Palsa-1400; genus PLGF01. The sequence goes on along the minus strand of JBKQWF010000044.1, from coordinate 12,492 downwards.
TGATCGTGCCGCCCGCCAGCAGGATCCCGGCGCGCAGCATTACCTGGGCATGAGGCGCTACCGCGCCAGTTTCGAGGGCACGCCGCAGCAGATGAACGAATCGAGGATCGAGGCGTACAAGTGGTTTGCTCTCGCGGCCGCCTTGGGTTACCAGGATTCAGATCTGACCCGCAATAGAGTCGCGTCGAAAATGAGTCGCCAGGACGTCGCTGAGGCGACTGTGCGCATCGATGATTTCTTGCTCTCCACCCGCGCCAAAGCGTGAAGTGACAAGATCGCCGCCACGCGGAAGACCCGGGTGGAGATGAATCACCCGCGAGTGGGCCCAGAAAAAGATTTTCAACCGCAGACCACGCGGAATACGCGGAAATGGAACAAAGGGCGCGGGAAAATGACCTCTGAGATTTCATCTTCCGCGGAACCTGAAAAGTTTTGTTTTTTTGGCAAAACATTTTTCGTAACCATTCAGGTAGGGACGCCTCGCCGAGGCGTCCGGGGGTGGTTTGCGCACCAGTGGAAACCTCGGCCAGGCCTCCCTACCGTTGCGGCGCGATTTCCGCACCTGAACAGTTACCATTTTTCAAGACGTCAACTTCTCCCGCGGAGGCGCAGCGCCGCAAGCCGCAACCAGGAAAGGACAGACAGGATGAACAGGATTTACAGGATAAAATCTTTGCCTGTTCGTCCTGTCAACGCTTTTAAACTCCGGCCCCTGCGAAACGGCTGAGTTCTACGTAACCCGTCGAATCCCGCCGCCAAACCATTTCTCTACTATTTCCCTGCGCCGAGGATGTTCTCGACCAGGGTCGGTTTGCGAGAGGCGATGAGGAAAAAATCTTGAGCGTCGCGGTATCCGATGGCTACCGGGCCTGTGTCCGGCCAAGACCAGAGGGAGCCGTCCGCCGCCAGAGAGACCATCATGCCGTGCATATTAGCCAATGCGACCCAATCGCTATGAGCGCCAAATCGGACCGGGGGCTTGGAGAAGATTCTGACTAAAGCTCCACGGGAAAAATATTCGGCGCGGTGAAAGTTATATGCCCACTTCCACAGAGAACCATCAGTCTTCCGAGCAATGATTCCGCCAGACCAAAGCGCAACATCCGCCCAATTTGCCTCCAACCCTACCTGGACCGGGACCGATCCGCTAAAAGGGAAGTCAGCGGACCCGCGCGATCCGTCGTCCCAATGCCAAAGAGTTCCGTCGTCGCGCAGCAGCATCCAGTAACCGACGGTCCGCCATCGAGCATTGCCCAGAGTTGGCAAGCGCACCAACTCCTCTTGCATTCGACGGGATTGTGTCTCCGAACGTTTCATTCGCCAGCCCCATGCACTCCCGTTTGTTTTCCAAGCATAGGCAAAAGGCCCGCCGCCCAACAACCTGCTCCAGTCGGAGTCATGGCCGATTTGGTAAGGTTTAACGACTGGCAGTCCGATGCGCGCACGATCACCGCTCATGTCGGGATTCCCCCAGTTCCATAACGTCCCCTCGCGCTTTAAGAGAACCATTCCCCCCGAAGCATATTTGGCGACGCTCAGCCAATTAGAGTCCCCTTCGAACTGGGCCAGAGGGCTAAAGGTCTCCGGGCGGTTGTCAACTGCTGTGAGTCTTTCGGAAACCCAAAGCGTACCATCGGCACGAATGGCAAGGATCCTGAAAGGGGTTGCCGCGATCGCAAGCCAATTCGACCCGGAAGCGAATTGACCGCCATCAATGCTCCGCAAAGTTTCGTCGCCGTGAAACCCCAGAAAATTCCAGCGCGAAGCGCGGTTGAAGTGATCGGTCCATAGTCGTCCATTGGGCAAGATAACGGCGAAAGTGTCGAAGGCGCTGTCGAAGGCCGTAGGTTTGTCAATCGCAATGCGTGCCGCTCCGTGGGACGGTTCCGCCGGTGTCAACAATTCCCAAGGGCGATAATAAATAGCCGAGGTCAAGCTCCAGCTTGCCACCAGCGCCGCGGTGAGGGAAAACGCATTGCGCCGCCAGAGTTTAGCGCTTTCGGAGACGTTTTGGAAATTTCGATAGCTGAGCCAGAACAGGGTTGCTACCACCATCGGCACACCAACCAGCAAGGGTAATGCGCCAACCCACAGGAATCGCACGTAGGGCATTGCCGGGCCGGAGGCTGGAAGTCCCAGCCCTACCGAGAGAAAGAGCAAGGTGAGCATCGCCGCGGCCATCCCCTGCACAACGCCATTGGTCAGGCTGGAGCCATAAAAGCCGAGCAACGCCACGCCCAGGAAGATCGGTAACAACCAGTTGTAGGATAGGTTGTGTTCTCCCCAAAAATGTTCCGGCAGCCAGCATAACGTCGCGCTCAACGCGCCTATGGCGAGAACGACCGTCAGTTTGAGAAACCATTGCCCGCGGCGAGAGCGAGGGAGGCATAGAATCCAGCCCATCATTCCGAGCTTGCGCTCTTCAGCAACACTCTGCGCGCCGGTGATCAAAGGGACAAACAGCCATAGGCCAGCCATGGTTTCCAGCGCCGTGAGAGCCGTTCTGCTGTACGTCTGCGCGCCGACCCTGCGCAAAGCGATCGTCCCAAGATGAAGCACCACTAAACAGGCCATACCCACGAAAGTGATCTGTTGCAATTGCAACTCCTTCCAAAAAAGCGCGGCCCACGGCCTGTGTTCCCGGCGCCCAGCCTCGGCCGGGCTCGAATCGCCAACGTTCAAAGCAATCACGCCGCCCGTCCATCCCGTGTCTTGCAGAAGAAAAAACAAGCGCCAAGCCAGCAAAAACGCTGCGACTGAATAAAGACTAAGGACGGTGATGAAGGGTGGGTCTTTTCCTCCGGCACCCTGAACAGTAACGGTCAACAGTATCGGAAGCAGGAGGGCAAACCAAAAAGCTGCCGCCATCTGCCGCACGAGCAGCGTCATGCAAACACCTCCCGCCACGCACGCGCAAAGACATGCCAAGAAAAGCTTTTTACTTTCCCAACCACCGAACCGGAGCAAATCGGGCGCGGCATTTAGGCCCCACGTCATGGAAACCAAGCCTGCAAAAACAGCAAGGACCGCAATTTTAGTCCACCAAATGCGAGAACGCTCCAATGGTTGCGTCAGAACAAATGGAATTGTTTTAAGGCCAAATTCGCGGCCAAAAGAGGAAACGGCCAGCAGGACGAATCCTGCCCAAGATAAATCATTCGCTCGGGAGAGCCACTTTGGCACAATGGCCAGCGCCAGCGCCGCGACAAATGCCGGAAGCAGGAGCCGGATTTCCTTTGCGACGAGCATTTTCATTGTTTGACAGTGGCCAGGGTCCCGGCGGCCACAAAGATTTCCTCCAAAGTCAATGAGTCGCAGCGCAATTCCTCCGGATGGCAAGCCCGCAGTTTTTCCAGGATATGATCGCGGTTGCCATCGGCCAGAATCTCCATATCACGGCCTGACTGGCGCACATTCAACGCGCCTCGCAGGTCGAGGCCGACGGGCGGCTGGGGAAAGCTGACACGGATTTTTTGGAACCTGTCCCGCGCCTGGTCCGCCGGCAGGGTGAGCAATTCCCGCCCTTTTTCGATAATGGTGAATTCGTCGATCAACCCCTCAAATTCCCCAATCAAGTGCGTCGAAACAAAGACCGTGCGATGTTCAGGGTCCGCCGCGTGATAAGCGCCAATGACGGTCTGGATAAACTCGCGGCGCACAATGGGATCCAGCCCCGAAGTCGGCTCGTCGAGAACGAGCAGCTCCGGTTCAGGACAGACCGCGCCGATCAACGCCAATTGCGTCCTTTGGCCTTTGGAGAGATGGTTCGTTTTCTGGCGGCGGTCGAGCTGGAACCGCTTCAGCAAATCCTCTTCCATTTCCCGGTTCCAATTCGGGCGGAATGAGGCAATGAATCGCAGCGTGTCATCGACGCTCATCCACGGATAAAAGGCGACGGTGTCAGGCACATACGACAAGCGCGCCTTGACCGCGACCTCCTGCCGTCGCGGATCGAGGCCAAACACGCGCGCCGTCCCCGCGGTGGGCCGCAACAGATTCAAAAGGCACTTGATGGTCGTGGTCTTGCCCGCGCCGTTGCGTCCGAAGAATCCGTAACAGCGGCCCGGCTGCACGGTGATGTTCAGCCCGTTGACGGCCTCCAGTTCGCCGTAACGGCGGCTGAGGTTTTTGATTTCAATGACTGGCGTTTCCGTTTTCATAGTGTTGTTTATTTTCCGCCGGTGCTAGCGGAGGCCTTGCTCTCAAAGAAATCCAGACGCTCCTGGACCAAAGCCAGGAACTTTCCGCGGTCCACGCGCAACTGATGCGCCATGACAACCGCTTCATCGATTTCCGTGAGCAAAAGGCGTTGCCGTGTCTGCTGGGTGAGAGCGGAATGGTTTTCTTTCATGAAATGGCCTTTGCCCGGCAAGGTTTCGATCAGCCCCTGGGATTCCAGCTCGGCGTAGGCTTTGGCGATGGTATTGCGGTTGATGCGCAGTTCCTCCGCCAGCGGGCGGAGGGAGGGCAAGGAATCGCCGGGGCGCAGCCGGCCGGAAGCCGCCGCGTAACGTATCTGATCGGCCAGTTGGAGATAAACCGGCTTGCCCGCCTGGAAATCGACTTGAAAGATCATAATCTGTCCGCTGTTACACTACACTATGACAGTTGAGGGGCCTTGTCAAGCGGGAAAAATGGAAAAATTTCAGCGGTAGTAACGCATCAATCACGGAAGGTAGGGACGCCTCGCCGAGGCGACCCCACCTTGCCGAACATTTTTTTGCCCCATTTTTCTGACTGTGCCTTTATTGTTTGAGTCAGAAAGATGGAGGCAGAAAAACAAGAGGAAACCCTTTTAGGTGAATAACATGTGCGTAATTTGTTATTGCCTAAGCAAGCACCAATCTTAACCTCCACCCAATGTTTTTTTGGCCGTCAGCAGTGCGTTATAAATGCTCTAACCAATTGATTTTAAACCTGTTAGGCTGACCATGATTGATTCCTTTCAAGCCGCCGACCCTCCGGTTGAGGACAAAAAACCGCGGCGGCGCACTTCTGCCACCGCGGGCGCGCCGAAGTTGGACCGTCTGCCGCCCCATTCCATTGAGGCCGAACAAGGAGTTCTCGGCTGCATTTTGCTTTCGCCGAACGATTGCATGGGCGAATGCATCGAGAAACTGAAGCCCGCGGACCTGGCGTTTTACGACCTGCGCCATCAAACGCTCTTCCTGGCCTTGATGGAGATGTATGACCAAAAACAGGCCATCGATCTCATCACCGTCACGCAATGGCTGAAAAACAAGCAGCAATTGGAGAGCACCGGCGGCGTCGCCTACTTTTCCGCCTTGCCTGATTCGGTGCCGTCCGCGGCCAACCTCCAATACTACCTGGACATCGTCCTGGAGAAATATCTGCTGCGCAAAATGGTGCAGACCTGCACGGGAATCGTGGGACGGGTCTATGATTACGAAGGCGACGCCGAAGCGCTGCTGGACGAGGTGGAAAGTGAGATTTTACGCATTAGCGAAGCGCGCGTGGGCAATGCCAGTCTCGGCATCAAGGAGCTGGTCAACCGCGCCATCACCAAGATCGAGGAATATCATCACAACCAGGGGATGCTCACCGGCATCTCCACCGGTTTCACCGATTTCGACAAAATGACCACCGGCCTGCACGAGGGCGAGATGATCGTGGTGGCAGCCCGCCCTTCGGTCGGCAAGACCTCCCTGGCGATGAACATCGCCGAGCACGTGGCGTTGGAACTGAAGGTGCCGGTGGGGGTGTTCAGCCTGGAAATGACGGCCGATCAACTGGTGCTGCGCATGCTCTGTTCGCGCTCCCGGGTCAATTTGCGCAGCATCCGCGACGGCTTCCTCGCCGAGCGTGATTTTCCCAAACTGACCGGGGCGGCCGGCAAATTGGCCGGAGCGCCGCTGTTCATCGATGACACTTCCGGGCTTTCCATTCTGCAATTGCGGGCCAAGGCTCGCCGCCTCTGGCAGCAGTACGGGATCAAACTATTTGTCATTGACTACTTGCAACTCCTCCATTCTACTTCGAGGCGATTAGAAAACCGGCAGCAGGAGATCGCCGAGATTTCCGGTGGCATTAAGGCGCTGTCGAAAGAATTAAAAGTGCCCGTGATCGTGCTCAGCCAATTGAATCGTGAACTGGAAAAGCGCGGTCCTGGCGAGCGTCCGCGGTTGTCCGATTTGCGCGAATCCGGCGCCATCGAACAGGACGCCGATTTAGTTGGATTGCTCTATCGTGATAGCAAGAACAAAGAAGGGGAAGAAGACATGGGCGAAGCGGAACAAGACGCCATACCTGTGAAACTCTTTATCGCCAAACAACGCAACGGCCCTACCGGGGACGTTGACCTCACGTTCCTGAAGAGCTTCACCCGATTCGAGAGCGCTGCCAAAGTTAGCGCGGAGGATATTCCGGCCGGCCAGTAAGTGATGAAGACACTGTATCGTCTGGCGCTCCTTTTGGGGATCGTGGTCCTGGCTTGGCCGTCGCCACTGCGGGCGCAGCTTGGGGAGACGCGTGTGGGCAGCGTGCTGATCCAGCATGTCGGCCCGCCGGCGGTGAGCGATGAGTTTATCCGCGAAAACATCCGCATGAAGCCGGGAGACGTTTTCAATCGTGCGTCTGTGGATGAAGACATCAAGACGCTGTGGAATACGGGTTATTTCTTCAAGGTGCGTTCCGATGTCCAGAACGGCACCAACGGCGTTGTCCTTACTTACATCGTGCAAGGCAAGCCCATCCTGGCGGAGCTCAAGGTCGTGGGGAATAAGAAGATGAGCCTCAAGAAGATCATGAAGAAGATCACCTCCAAGGTGAACCAGCCCTTGGACGAGCGCAAAATCTTCGACGACACCCTGGCGATTAAGGAACTCTACGAAAAGTCCGGTTACCAGAAAACGACCGTTCAGGCGCAGGCCCCCATCATCAACGAAGCCGCCGGACGCGGCACGGTCACGTTTGAAATCCACGAAACCCCCAAGGTGCGGATCAAGGACGTCGTCTTTGTCAATGCCCGGGCTTTTCCGCAAAAAGAATTGCGCCACGTCCTCAAGACCCGCCGGCATTGGATGTTCTCGTGGCTGACCGGCACCGGGGTGATGAAAGAGGACGAGTTCGAGGACGATAAGGAGAAATTAATCGAGTTTTACCAGAACAAGGGTTACATCGACTTTGCCATCCAGGACGTCAAATTTGACTACATTACCCCGAACCGGATGGTCCTTCGCTTCATCGTTTCCGAGGGCAAACAATATAAGGTGGGGACCTTGGACATTAAGGGAAACAAGGTCTTTACCACGAACGACTTCATCAAAGGGCTCAAAATCGACAAGCAATTGATGAAGCTCAAGCTGACGCCTGGGGCCACGTTCACGCCCGAGGGTTTCAATGCGGATATAGAAACCTTGCGCGACATGTATGGATCCAAAGGATATTTGGATCGGATGGGGCAGGGCGGGACCACGAGCATTACCGGCATTCAGACCGCCAATCCGACCACGGGAAAAATAGATGTGACTTACAGCATTGAGGAGGGCGAACAGGACCGCATCGAGAAAATCATCATCAAAGGCAACGTCAAAACCAAAGACAGGGTTTTGCGGCGGGAATTGGCCGTCTATCCCGGCGAAGTGTACGACATGGTGCGGGTCAAAATCAGCAAGGGGAAGCTGGAAGGCCTGGAGTATTTCTCCAAGGTGGACACGCAAACGCAGGACACCGACGTGCCCAACCGCAAGGACCTGGTCATCGGGGTGGAAGAACGCAACACCGGCAACGTGACGGTGGGCGCGGGCTTCAGCTCGGTGGAGAGCCTGGTGGGATTTGTCGAGTTGAAACAGGGCAATTTCGATTTGTTTAATCCGCCGACTTTTACTGGCGCGGGGCAGAAATTCCAGATCAGGGCCTCCATCGGCACATTATTGCAGGATTATGAAATCTCGTTCATCGAGCCATGGTTTTTAGGCCAGAAACTGGCCCTGGGTGTGGACCTGTTCCATAAGCTTTTGGAGTATAACAGCTTGAACAACATGTATAACGAGCAGTTTGACGGCGGCACAATAAGTTTGAAGAAAGCGTTGTTCGGCAATCCCTTCCTCACCGGCTCCATCGCTTACACCATCGAGCAGGCCCATATTTCCATTAACCAGGGGTTCACGACCAACAATACGACCAATCTGGCCCCGTCGCTGAACGGCCTGTCCGAGGCTGAGCAAATTAACAGCCCGAACATTTCCACCAACATCTTCGATACCCGGGGCAGTTATTTCGTCACCAAATTTGGGACTACGCTGGCTTATGACACCCGCAATAATTTTCGTTTGCCCGATGGCGGCCAGATAACTGAGCTCTCCACCGAAGTGGCGACCCAGCCCGGCGATGCCGACTTTTATAAACTGGAACTCCGCTCCGCCTGGTATTTCAGGGGATTCCGACCGGGGCATATCCTGGAGTTGGACAGCCGCATCGGCGTCGTTTCCCCTTACGGCAGCTCCAGCCAAGTGCCCATTTTTGAGCGCTGGTATTTGGGGGGCATTTCTTCCCTGCTGGGCTATAAATACCAAACGGTGGGGCCGGAAGACCAGTTTGGCGAACCTTTGGGCGGAGACACCTATTACTTTGGCTCGGCGGAATACAGCATTCCCATTGTCAAAATGCTCCGCCTCGCCTGGTTCTATCAGATCGGCGACGTTTTCTCAGATCCGTTCAGTTTCAACCCTGGCCCGAACCGCCAGCTGATCACGGACGACGCCGGCATGGGCTTGCGCATCATCCTCCCGCTGGGCGGGGCTGGCACACCTATTCGGCTGGACTACGGCATTCCGATCACGCATGATCCGAACCTCGGAAATTCAGGAAAGTTTCAATTCAGCCTCGGGTACTCGCACCCGTTCTAAACTTTATGAAAAGATTTGCTTTTGTCGTTATCACGGCGAGCCTGCTTGGCCTGGCCCACGGAGTTTTCGCCGCCGATCAGAAGATCGCCACAGTCGATCTCAGCAAGGTCTTCGAAAAATACTATAAAACCATCCAATCCAGCGTCTCCATCCGCCAGGAAGTGGCCGATATGGAGAAAGAGCGCGCGCAGATGGTCGATGCTGAGAAAAAGCATGAGGATGAATGGCGGATCCTCATCGACAAGGCCAACGACCAGGCCACCTCGGCCGAAGCCCGCGACCGCAGCAAGAAAGACGCGAGCGAAAAATACTCCGAATTGGAGAACGACAAGCAGTCCATCACCACATTTGACCGAGTGGCCCGCCAGCGCCTCAGCGAAAAAGAACACCAACGCCGTGACGACATCGTCAAAGAGATCATGGGCGTGCTGAATGCCGACGCCAAAGGGGCTGGCTACACCATGGTTTTGGATGTTTCCGGCGCAAGCGCGAATATGACGCCGGTAGTCCTTTACTCCAATGGCCAGAATGACATGACCGACGCTCTGATCAAGGAACTCAATGCGGCGGCCCCGCCCGGTTCACTGGACACCAACACCCCCGCCACTTCGGCGCTAACAACACCCAGCAAGTCCAAGTAGCCAAGCGGATGCGATTAAACCGCCGGTAGGGCGCGCGCTCCGCTGCGCGCCTTTGCCCGGCGGCCAGCGGAGTGGCCGCCGTACCATAATTTGTCCGACGCTTTTAATCGCACCCGCGGAAAGCGGATGCCTTGACAGTCAGGGCTTGAGGGCAGATTTTTCTCGGTATGGATCTGGAAAAACTGACCATTAAAGCGCAAGAGGCGCTCAAAGAAGCGCAAGAGGTGGCCCGTCGTCATTCCAACCAGGAACTGGATGCCGACCACCTAATGGCGGCCCTGCTGGGACAATCCGAAAGCTTGGTTCCCGCGCTCGTGGAGAAGCTGGGGATTCGAACCCCGGCCCTGGCCAGCGCCGTCGAACAGGAAATTGAGCGCAAGCCGAAAGTTCACGGGGGCGCCTCGGGCGACCTTTTTCCCAGTGCGGCTTTCAAAAAAACTCTGGACGGCGCCGCCAGCGAAGCCGCCAAACTGCGAGACGAATATGTCAGCACCGAGCATTTGCTGTTGAGTTTGCTGGAGCACGGCGGTCCGGCCCTGAAAAAAATCCTGCTGTCTCAGGGCCTCAAACGCGACGCCGTCTTGCAAGGCCTGGTGGAATTGCGGGGCAACCAGCGAGTGACCGACCCTAATCCCGAGGACAAATTCCAGGCTCTGGAAAAATATGGCCGCGACCTGACCGCCCTGGCGCGAGCCGGCAAGATCGACCCGGTCATTGGACGCAATGAAGAAATCCGCCGTGTCATGCAAGTGCTTACCCGGCGGACGAAAAACAACCCTGTCCTCATCGGCGAGCCAGGCACGGGAAAAACCGCCATTGTCGAGGGCCTGGCGCGGCGCATTGTCAGCGGCGACGTGCCCGAATCGTTGAAAGACAAAAAGCTGGTGGCAATGGACCTCGGCGCCATGATCGCGGGCGCCAAATATCGCGGCGAATTTGAGGACCGGCTGAAAGCGTTTCTCAAAGAGATTATCGCCAGCGACGGGCGGGTTTTGCTCTTCATTGACGAATTGCACACCATCGTGGGCGCGGGCGCGGCGGAAGGCTCCAACGACGCCTCCAACATGCTCAAACCCCCGCTGGCCCGCGGTGAATTGCGTTGCATCGGCGCGACGACCTTGGATGAATTTCGCAAGCACATCGAAAAAGACCCCGCGCTGGAGCGGCGTTTCCAACCAGTCCTGATCCAGGAACCGAGCGTTGAGGAAGCCATTGCTATTTTGCGCGGACTCAAAGAACGATACGAAGTCCATCACGGCATCCGCATTCAGGACGCCGCCCTGGTGGCCGCTGTAACCCTTTCTCATCGTTATATTTCCGGCCGGTTTTTGCCGGACAAGGCGGTTGATTTGATGGACGAAGCAGCCTCGCGCCTGCGGATGGAATTGGACTCCATGCCGGCGGAGATTGACCAACTGGAAAGGCGCATCCGTCAATTGGAAATCGAACAGACCGCCTTGCGGCGTGAGAAGGACGAAGCCTCGCGCCTGCGACTGAAAGACCTCGAACGCGACCTGGCCAATCTGAAGGAGGAATCCAGCCATCTCAAGGCGCAGTGGCAAAATGAAAAGGCCGCCATCAACGCCATTTCCATCCTCAACGGACAACTCGAAGAAGCGCGCCAGCAACAAGAGGCAGCGCAACGAGCCGGCGATCTTAATCTGGCCGGACAAATTCAATATGGGCGGATTCCAGACTTGCAGAAAAAGCTGGCCGCGGCGGAGAAAGAGCTCAACGAGCGGCAAGGCAAGCGCCTGCTCAACCAGGAAGTGACGGAAGAAGACATCGCCCGGGTCGTGGCCACATGGACTGGTGTTCCCGTCAGCCGCATGCTGGAGGGCGAACGCGAGAAGCTCGTCCACATGGAAGACCGGTTGCGGGAACGCGTCGTTAACCAGGACGAAGCGGTCCGCGCCGTGGCCAACGCGGTCCGTCGCGCCCGCAGCGGCTTGCAGGACCCTAATCGGCCGTCCGGCTCCTTTATTTTCCTGGGGCCGACCGGTGTGGGCAAAACCGAACTGGCCCGCGCCCTGGCTGAATTCCTGTTTGACGATGAAAACGCCATGACCCGCATCGACATGAGCGAGTACATGGAACGCCATGCCGTCGCGCGATTGATTGGCGCGCCGCCGGGATATGTCGGATACGAAGAAGGGGGGCAATTGAGCGAAGCGGTCCGGCGCCGCCCCTACAGCGTCGTCTTGCTCGACGAAATCGAAAAGGCGCACCCGGACGTTTTTAACGTGCTCCTGCAAGTGCTGGATGATGGCCGCCTGACCGATGGCCAGGGACGCACGGTGGATTTCAAAAACACGTTGATCATCATGACCAGCAATATCGGTTCGCCCATCATTCAGGAGTTTTACACCAGCGACAGCGGGGGCGGAACGGCCAGAGATTACGCGCGCGTGGAGGAATTGGTTCGCGCTGAACTCAAGCAGCATTTCCGCCCGGAGTTTCTCAACCGCGTCGATGACATCATCATCTTCCATAGCCTGGATGAGAAACAACTGGCCAAGATCGTGGAAATCCAATTGCGCCGGCTGCGCGAGCGGCTCGCCGGCCAGCAACTGAGCCTGGACATCGATCCCGCCGCCACGCGCTACCTGGCCAAGGAAGGCTTTGATCCGCAATTCGGCGCCCGCCCGCTCAAACGCGCCATTCAACGGCTTTTGCTCGATCCGCTGGCGATGAAGTTGCTCGACAGCGAATTCAAAGCGGGCGACCGTATTCAGGCGACGGTCGAGCATGGCCAATTGAAACTCCAACGGCATAAATAAGCCGTTCCCGGGCCATGAAGCGGACGGCAGGGCGTCAATACGAATTCAATTTTCAGACGGCATCCAAATGCGTTCCGCTGAAAATTGGCATTGAATCCGCTGGGGCAAGGGGATTAGTAATGGCGGGGGCAATGCATAGAACCTAACCAAAGATATTTGAAATTTGGGCGTCGCGGCGCTCCGCCCTCCCGGGAGGGGCGAGCG
>JBKQWF010000043.1:0-3878 GCA_052139695.1 Limisphaerales bacterium | reverse complement strand
CCTGCGGATTTAACAAATCAGCCGTCTTGCGGCCGCGGGACCCGCGCTCGGGCAACTCCTCCTTCCTCTCAAACCTCCTCCGCTCGACCTCGCCTCGGCTTTTATTCTACAAGCCGACGCCCTGCGTGGCCGGCCATTGCAGCAGCGTCCAAAGGACCACCGCCATTTGCAGGACAGTGGCCGCCTTGCTGGAAATCCGTGGACGCACCTGGATCTTGCCGATCGTATAATAGACGACCGCAAACCCGAGGAGCAGAAGCGTGTCACGGCTCAGAACGGTCACCGTCAACCAGATGGGGATGCGGACAAAGTGATGGTTGTTTTCCAAAGAGAGCAGAATAATGCCCGAAGTGAGCAGCAACTTGTCCGCCAGCGGGTCCAATATCGCGCCCAACTCGCTGCGCTGCTGGTAGCGCCGCGCAATGTAGCCGTCCAGCGCGTCTCCCAGCGCCGCCAGCCCAAAGGTCAGAAGCGATCCAATGCGGTACCATTCATATCCGGTGTGGGCGTAATAGATGATCTGCAGAATAAAAAATGGAACCAACAAAATTCGACCGATGGTGATTTTGTTGGGCGTGGTCATCGTCGGAAGAATTCTTGCGCAAGGGCGGTTGCGCCGTCAATCTTTCCACATAGCTTCCATGCGTTTTGCAACATGAAAAATCTCTCCCTGAACGGCGCGCTCGCGCTCCTGCTGGCGATGGCTGCCCCCGCGCTCGCCCGACCGCCGGCAGTCATCCTCCATGCCGCGGATTACAAACCGTTTATCGACGCCTTCAATCAAAGCGACGCCGCGCCCTATCCTTCGTTCATTTCCAACCCGAACGCGTGGGATTTCCTGAAGGATAATATCCCGCTTTTCGACTCGCCCGATCCGGAAATCAACGAAATCTATTATTTCCGCTGGTGGAGCTTTCGCAAACATATCCAGGAAACACCGGCGGGCTATATTATCACGGAATTTCTTCCCAACGTGAGTTGGGCGGGAAAGTACAACTCCATCGATTGCGCCGCCGGACATCATTTTCATGAGGGACGCTGGCTGGCGAACCCAAAGTACCTGGACGACTATTCCGCCTTTTGGTTCCGCAAGGGTGGCGAGCCGCGCCGCTACAGTTTTTGGGCGGCGGAATCCTTATGGGCGCGTTATCTGGTGTCGGGCAACGATGTCTTGCTCAAAGCTTTGCTGCCGGATTTGATCGAGAATTACGAAGCCTGGGAGCGCGATCACCGCGACACCAATGGTCTATTTTGGCAGATCGACGATCGCGACGGGATGGAAATGAGCATCGGCGGAAACGGCTACCGTCCCACGATCAACAGTTACATGTACGGCGACGCCCTGGCCCTCGCCAACATCGCCATGCTGGCTGGCCAAAAGGACGTTGCCAGAGAGTTCATTGACAAGGCGGCGCAAACCAAACGGCTGGTGCAGGAAAAACTCTGGAATCCTCAAGCGCAATTCTTTGAAGTCGTGCCGCGCGGTCCGGATTCGCGCTGGCGTGAGGTGCGCGAAGAACTGGGTTATACCCCTTGGTATTTCAATCTCCCAGATCAGGACAAGTCGGCCGCTTGGACGCAACTTCTTGATCCGAATGGTTTTCGCGCTCCTTTCGGACCGACGACCGCGGAGCAGCGCCATCCTCAATTCCGCATTTCTTATGAAGGCCATGAGTGCCAATGGAACGGCCCCAGTTGGCCCTTTGCCACGGCCGTGACGCTGACCGCGCTGGCCAATCTTCTGGACAATTACCGGCAAAGCGCCGTGACCAAGCAGGACTATTTCGACCTGCTAAGAACTTATACTCGCTCCCAGCACCTGCGATTGGGTGATGGCCGAGTCGTGCCGTGGATTGACGAAGACCTGAACCCCGTGAACGGCGACTGGATTGCCCGCACCCTCCTCCAGCAGCGTGGCTCTCAAATCCCGGAACGCGGCAAGGACTACAATCACTCAACCTATTGCGACTTGATTATCAGCGGGCTCGCCGGCTTGCGGCCCCGTTCGGACAACATTGTGGAAGTCAATCCTTTGGCGCCAGCCGCTTGGGATTATTTTTGCCTCGACCAAGTCCGTTATCATGGACGATGGCTGACGATTTTGTGGGACCGAACCGGCGAGCATTACCGCAAGGGTAAAGGTCTTTGCGTCCTGGCCGATGGCGAACTGCTCGCCAGCGCCGATTCGTTGCAGCGGCTCCAAGGCGTTCTTCTTCCAGCCCGCTCTGTAGCGGCGCGCGGCGGCTGGGAGAAATACTCCGGCAACCCAGTCATGGGCGGGAAGTACGGGACGTGCTTTGATGTTTCCGCCCTCAAGGAAGGCGACACTTATCGGATGTGGGTTTCCTGGCGACCCAAACAAAGCGTCGCCCTTGTTGAAAGCAAGGATGGCATCATTTGGAGTGAACCGCCCCGCATTGTTCTTGGACCGCTTCAAGGCTCCACGTGGGAGCAGGACATCAACCGTCCTGTCGTCATTAAACGCGATGACACGTATCACATGTGGTACACTGGTCAGGCGCGGGAACATTCCTGGATTGGTTACGCCACCAGCGTGGATGGCGTGACCTGGAGGCGCAGGAGCGCCAGCCCTGTCCTCTCGCCAGATCAACCCTGGGAGAAAGCAGCCGTCATGTGCCCGGACGTTATCTGGGACGCTGAGGCGAAGCTCTACCGCATGTGGTACTCAGGCGGCGAGCAATACGAACCGGACGCCATTGGCTATGCGACCAGTCCGGACGGGTTGACATGGACCAAACATGCCGGCAACCCGATTTTTAAATCCGACCCGACGCTGCCGTGGGAACAATACAAAGTGACGGCCTGTCAAATTGTGCAGGACAACGGCTGGTATCTGATGTTCTACATCGGCTTCCGCGATATTGACCACGCCCAAATCGGCTTGGCCCGATCCAAAGATGGCATCAGCAACTGGCAGCGCCTGCCCGCCAATCCAATTGTCCAGCCTGATCCGGGCGCGTGGGACCACGACGCTTGTTACAAACCGTATGCCATTCTTGACGGCGACCGCTGGCTCTTATGGTACAATGGCCGGCACGGCGGCCTGGAACAAATTGGCGTGGTTTTTCACCAGGGGCACGATCTCGGTTTCCCGGCGCAAAAGTGAGATGCCATGCCTCCGTGCAAACATAACTTCCGATTTTGCGGGTGACCGGGGTGGCCGCTGAAATAAAGTCTTTATGGAACGTAATGAGACCCGTGCCTGGATCGGCGACCATTCACGGCGCGACTGATCTTCAAATCATGGCCCGATAGTATGACGAACATAGTGGCTGTCTCGCTCGCGTATCGGGCCGCCGTAATCGCTCTGATGACAACTCAGTTCAACTGGATCGCCGCACGTCTGGACTTAGCAGGCAAGACCCCGATCGGCCCCACCGATGTGACGGCCGCTTTTGTCGCTGATCCGCGAATAGTACCGCCGCCCCATCCAGCAACCTTATTTGCCACCTCGCAATTAGCACGGCCCGTCTCTCCGTTGCGCGCTTCCCCGGCGGCCAGCGGAGTGGCCGCCCTACCATTGATGATTGGTTCTTGAGAATTGGCGCTTCATGAACAGACCGTCATTTTGCGCCGACAGTAAGCCATGCAGATGGATCGGGGAGCGCGGGCGTCCTCGCCCGCAGCCTTCGGCGTCCCGCCGAAGGCATCAGCGCCGCGAGTGCGTTGACCATATGTGAGGTGTTTTGACTCCTACGCCAGTCGGCGTGACGCCGACTGGAAGCGACCGGGACGGTCAATGCCACTAGTTTTTGTGGGCGCAATTCGGGGTTACTTTCAATTGTTGACGCGCTTTTTTTCGGGAACCAATTAAAGGCGGATAGGGCTGGCGCAGGTGCCGTTGCGCCCGTGGTTCC
>JBKQWF010000042.1:0-32860 GCA_052139695.1 Limisphaerales bacterium | reverse complement strand
CGAGCTTCATCGAAGCATTCCTTCAACGCGGCGTATTTCTCGCGCAACCTCTTCATATCGATCAACATGCAACTAGCATAGCACAAGCGGACAATATGTGACAGTTATTTTTGCGCGGCTCCTTAGTTGACTACGAGGGTTGGTCGACTATGAATAGAGCTTCGGCCGAAGGCGTCCAATTGTGCGAGGTTGGGGCCGGGGCGTTTGGCCTTCGCTGGCTGCGCTGAAATTCACCTGCCGGTCGGATTTCGCGGCGGCAAGGCGAACGGAACGGCATGGGGATGAAAAATCCCGCTCCGAAAAAAAGTACCGTTGCAGTGTCAAATTTTTCCGTGGCGCAATGTCCCGCTGCTCCGGTTTTTATGGGCGAGCGGGAGCGAGGGGAGAGGGGAACATATAAAAGGCTTTTGAGGAGGTGTGCCTCGAACACCGAAACAGCCGCCGTGAATCCGTGGGTTGGCTGCTCCAATCGGGGCAGGCAAGAGGTGTGAGGCCCGCGCAGGTAAGCAAACCGGGCCGGCGGTCCATGCCGAAATTTCGCGGGCGGGAACTTGAATTTGTCCCGGCAGGGTCATCGCCAAGGACATCTTTTCCGGGAATAAAGTCGTCAAAGACCAGCCTGCCAATGCACGTCGCAGGAAACCTCCGACAGCCAGCAAGCATCGCCGCAGACGCTCCAGCGCTTCGTTCAACCAATCTAAATAAACTTATTCGCTTTCATTGACGACCATCAGGCCGGATTGTCGCTGACCGCGTTTTTCCTCTTTGTTTTGGCGGTGGTTAAGGGCTTTTTTGCGTTGAATTCAAGTCGGGGCAGCGTCTTCAAAGATGCTGTCATACGATGCCGGTGGGGTGGTAATTCAGTTTTGAACGAGGGACTCCAATATCAACGACTTGCATAAGCAAAAAATGCCATTTGGCTCATTTGGCAATTCAGTGTTGCAGTCATGCTCGACCTGTCTAAATCTTGCAAATGGAGAGGCGGAAACGCGGATGAAGTCGAAATTGTTGATTATCATTAAAACTATGAAGAAGCTGAAACCGGCGCACCCCGGAAAACTCCTTTTAGAGGAGTTCATCCCAAGATGAATGGCTGGATACTGGTTGTGGTCCGATCAGGCGGATGGCGGCGCGGCCGCGACGCCCGAAAGGCACTCGAGCAGATAGGGAAGGAGTTGTTTCTTGCGCGAGACGATGCCGGCCAGTTCCCAGACGTGGGCCCGATGGGTCGGAAACGTAATTCGCGTTAGAAACCCTGGCGCGCCACAAACCAGGAGGAGCGAGTTTTGCGTGTTGATATCGGTGACCAGAAGCGCGGCGAAAACGAGGCCAAGCCGGCGCTGGTGGCGGTCCAGGGCTTCGATCAGGGCGGCCCGCTTGTCCTCGAAGTGGGAAAAATTAAGCTCCTCGATTTGCGAGACAGTGAAACGGTGGCCGGACTCCTCATATTCCTTGCAATCAATCGTGATGACGTGATCCGCCGGCATGGTGAGCAGTGGAGAGCCAACCGAGAAGATTTGCCCGGCAAGCTCAAAAGGGTCCACCCTTGTCATATCGGAAAGGCGGGCGAGGAGGCGTTTATCAATCGGCGTCGTGGTGGGCGAACTGAGATTCAAAGTGTCGGCGATGATCCCCGCCATCAGGAGTCCGGCTACGTCCAACGGCACCGGAACACCCATTTGTTCATAGCACAAGCCGACAATTGTGCTCGTGGAACCGACCGGGTTGTTCCAAAAGTGGATGGGAGTTTCAGTGGAAAACCCGCCGATGCGATGGTGGTCAAGGATCTCGACGATGGGGATTTTGTCGGCGCCGGCAACGGCCTGGGAAAGTTCGTTATGATCCACCAGGATTAATTTGCGCGGAATGGGCTTGATGAAATCGCTCTTGGACAGAACTCCGGCCAAGACGCCGTCATCGCCGATAATCGGAAAGACAAAGGAAGCGGAGCCCGCGGCGCGCTCGCGGGCGATTTCCAACGGCGTATCGGGAGTAAAGCTCGTGAAGTCCTCGACCATCCGCCCCACCCGGACCGCGCCGCGCGCGAGCAACACGGTGGTCGCGGTGTCGTGCGGCGAACTGATAATGACAACCCCTGCTTCACCGGCAGCCTGTTCGACAGGGGCAGAAGCGGCAAAGCCGCCAGTGATGACAACCGCGCGCACTTTGGCCCGGATGGCGCACAATTGAATTTGGTCGCGGTCGCCGACGAAAAGGACAATTTGACGGGCGTCATGGCCCTGCAAACGGTGGGAGAAACTCTCCTGGCTCATGGCGCCGACCATCAGCAGATAATCGCCGGATTCGGCGGAAATGCCGCCCGTCACCACCGAGCCGCCAAAGGTCTCCACGATGTCCACCAAGGAGGCGGTGATGACGCGAGCGTTCGCCGCTTCCTCGCGTGGAGGGAAAAGATGCCGGTTGAGTTTGAAGGTGGAGAGCAAGCCGACGCAACGCCGGTTTTCGTCCACCACCGGCAGGCCCCGCAGTTGTTTGTCGTCGATCAACTGGATGGCGTCATAAACCGCGGAATCGGACCGCACGGAAGCGCCATCGCGCTGCATCACGTCGCTGACCACGGGGGCAACGTCGCTCAGGAAAACGGGGGCTTCCACGCCAAAACGAGTGAGCACGTAATCAATCCGGGCATTAGTGTTGCCGGCGCGGGCCGCCACAACGTCAGGCGTGCCCAACAGTTGCTTGAGCCGGGCGTAAGCGAGTGCGGAACAGATAGAATCCATGTCCGGGTTCTTGTGTCCGATAACGATTGTCTGCATGCCCCGATCATTGCCGGTTGCCCTCGAAAGATCGAACTGCAAAATGGCGAAAGAATTACGCCAGGGCGCGTCGCTCCCCGCGCGCCGGGACGGAGGGCGCACTCAGCCCCTTCCGCGTCCGCGAAAGGGGCGTTGTGCTTTGCATCCTTTGTCGCCAGTTTTTTTTGCGAATATGGCTGGCCGGTTTGGCGTCAGATATCGTTGGACCGGAATCCCTCTTTACAGCCATGACCTAATGAATGTTCCGTATTGCCAACGGCTTGCGTGTTTTGTCCGTTTCGCCGCTTGCGCCGCGGTCGCGGTGGCGCCGGTAATTTCTTCCGCGAGGGCAAACACTGGAGAGAAACCGGAGAAGGAACCGCTGGCTCCGAAAGTCAGCTACTACCACGAGGTTCGACCCATCCTCCAAGCCAACTGCCAGGGGTGCCATCAACCGGCAAAGTCCAAGGGCGGCTATGTGATGACCGATTTCAAGAAACTGCTGGCGGGCGGTGATTCCGGCCATGCCGCGATTGTTCCCGGCCAGCAAGGCGAAAGCCAGATCCTTAAGATGATCACGCCCCAGGACGGCGAGGTGCGCATGCCCAAAGGCAAGCCTCCTTTGGCCGCCGATGAGGTGGAGTTGATCAAGGCCTGGATCGCGCAGGGGGCGGCGGACGATACCCCAGCCGATGCCAAACAGCATTACGATCTCGAGCATCCGCCCATTTACACCCGGCCGCCGGTAATCACGTCGTTGGACATTTCGCCAGACGGCAAACTGCTGGCGGTGGCGGGGTTTCACGAGGTGCTGCTTTACGACACAGATCAATTCATCTTGTCGGCGCGGCTGATCGGTTTATCGGAGCGGGTGCAGTCTCTGGCTTTTTCGCCGGACGGCCAGCGACTGGGAGTGGCCGGAGGAGACCCTGCGCGGGCCGGTGAAATCCAGGTTTGGGACGTCGCCCGGCGCAAGCTGCTGATTTCCTCCATGATCAGCTATGATACGCTGTACGGTCTGAGCTGGTCGCCCGACAGCAAGCTGATCGCCTTTGGCTGTCCCGATAACACCGTCCGCGCCTTGGAAGCCGCTTCCGGCAAGCAGGTCATGCAAATGGGATCGCATTCGGATTGGGTCATGAGCACCGCCTTCTCCATCAAGGGCGACCATGTCATATCCGGCGGACGCGACATGAGCGTAAAATTGACGGAAGTGGCTGAACAGCGGTTTGTGGATAATATCACGTCCATTACGCCTGACGCGTTAAAGGGAGGGGTCATGGCTTTGGCGACGCATCCGAGGTTTGAGGAAATCGTCGCGGCGGGTTCCGATGGTTTGCCGAAGGTCTATCGGATATTTCGGGAGGTTCGGCGCCAAATTGGCGATGACGCCCAATTCATCGCGGACCTTTTTCCCATCACCGGCCGCGTTTTCAGCGCTCGTTTCAGCGCTGACGGCAAACGCATCGCTTACGGGGGCGGCCTGGACCGGGCCGGGGAGGTCGTTGTTTGCAGTTATGATTACGCAAATGAAGTGCCGAAAGCTCTGCGGGAGATCATGGGAAAAGTCCCGGGCACCCGTTCAGCGGATGAACAAAAGCAGCTGGATGATTACAAAAAGCAGGGCATCCACGAAATCAGCCGGGCCGCCGTTCCACAATCCGAAATCTATTCTGTCGCCTTTAGCCCCGATGGGCAAACCGTGGCGACGGGCGGCACCGATGGCATCGTGCGGATGTTGAACGCGACCAACGGCGCGGTGGTCAAGCAGTTCCTGTCCGTTCCTTTGACTGAAACGAATGCCGCCCTGGCGACTGCCCGGTCTTCGTGGACGCCGGGCGTGAGAAAGACCACAGAACCTGCCTCTTCGGAGCCGTTGCCCCCTGAGAACAGAATTGCCTCGCTCCGGGTGCAGCCGGACCGGGTTAAAATTGGCAGCCCCAACGACGACGCGCAATTACTCGTCACAGCCCGGTTGGACTCCGGCGAAACCGCCGATGTAACGCGGGCGGTAAAATTCACCCTGGAAAATGAGGTTGCCTCCGTTTCATCTCGCGGCCTTGTGCAACCGCTCAAGAACGGAACAGGCAAACTGATCATTGCCCTGGGTTCCAGGAGTGCTGAAATGCCCGTCGAGGTGAGCGGCATGGGCGGACCTTATCGCGCTGATTTCATTCGGGACGTGGCCCCGGTCATCGCGCAATTGGGCTGCAACGCCGGCACCTGCCACGGCGCCAAGGAAGGCAAGAATGGTTTCAAGCTCTCTTTGCGCGGCTACGACCCGGAAACGGACGTGCGCGCGCTGACGGATGATCTCGCCTGCCGGCGGGTCAACGTGGCCTCGCCCGACGACAGCCTCATGCTTTTAAAAGCCGTGGCCGAAGTCCCGCACGAGGGCGGCCGGCGCACGACCGTCGATGCCAAGTATTACCAAATCCTGCGCCAATGGATCGCGAACGGAGCGACGCTCGACACGAATTCGGCGAAGGCAGTCAAGATTAGCTTGCTGCCGGCCAATCCCGTTGCCCAGCAAATCGGCGCGCGGCAACAGATGCGGGTTGTGGCTGAGTATCCCGATGGCACGACCCGCGATGTGACCCAAGAAGCCTTTATTGAAAGCGGCAACACGGAGGCCGCGACGGCCGAAAAGGGAGGCTTGCTGACCACGTTGCGCCGGGGAGAAGTTCCCGTGCTGGCCCGCTACGAGGGCAATTATGCCACCACTATCTTGACTGTAATGGGCGACCGCGACGGTTTTACATGGTCCGACCCGCCCGTGTGGGGCCAAATCGACCGGCTGGTGGCGGCTAAATGGCAAACGATGAAAATCGAGCCCTCCGGGCTTTGCAGTGACCTTGAGTTTATCCGCCGGGTCTATCTCGACCTGACCGGCCTGCCTCCGTCGCCGGATGACATTCCTGCCTTCCTGAATGATTCGCGCGACATGCGGGTCAAGCGCGACGAAATGATTGACCGGTTGATCGGCAGTCCGGAATTCGTCGATTATTGGGCCAACAAATGGTCCGACCTGCTCCAATGCAACAGCAAATTCCTGGGCAATGAAGGCGCCGAGATGTTTCACCAATGGATTCACCATGAAATCCAGTTGAACACCCCTTATGACCAGTTTGTGCGCAAGATTCTGACGGCTTCCGGCTCCACCCGTGAGAATCCCGCGGCCTGCTATTGGAAGGTTTTGCGCACTCCAACCGAGGCGATGGAAAACACCACGCAATTGTTTCTCGCCACCCGGTTCAGTTGCAACAAGTGCCACGACCATCCCTTCGAGCGCTGGACGCAAGACCAGTACTATCACCTGGCCGCTTACTTCGCGCGGGTCTCCTTCCAGGAAGACGACGCCAGCGAGGGCAGGAGAATTGCCGGCACCGATGTGGAAAGCGGCAAGCCGCTCTACGAAATCGTCGCGGACAAAGGGGACGGCGAAGTGCGGCATCTGCGCACGGGCAAGGTCTCGCCGCCTGTGGTTCCTTATCCGGCGAAATATGAAATCAAAAAGAATGGCAGCCGCCGCGCGAATTTGGCGGCCTGGCTGACCTCGCCTGACAACCGCTTTTTCGCGTCCAGCTACGCGAACCGCCTGTGGGGTTACCTGACCGGCGTGGGGATTATTGATCCGCTGGACGATATTCGTGCCGGCAACCCGCCGCGCAACCCCGCTTTGCTGGAGTACTTAACGCGCGAATTTATCGACAGTGGCTTCAACACGCGCCATTTGATGCAGCTCATTTGCGCATCGCGCACCTACCAGCTTTCCATCCACGTCAACAAATGGAACGAGGATGACAAGGTGAACTATTCCCATGCCGTGGCCCGCCGCCTGCCCGCGGAAACAATTCTGGACGCCGTTTACCGCGTCACGGGCAGCACGCAGAAATTCTCCGGCGCGAAACCGGGTCAGCGCGCCACCCAGTTGTCGGACGTCACCATGGACATCGGCAACGGCTTGCTGGCCACGCTCGGACGGCCCGCGCGCCAAACGGCTTGCGAATGCGAGCGGACCAGCGACCTGGGCCTGGGTTCCGTCATGGCGATGCTCAGCGGCGAGACCATTTCACAAGCCATCGATGAGCCGGGCAACGCCCTGGCCAAACTTGTGGAATCGGAAAAGGACGACCAAAAGCTCATCAATGAAGTCTTTCTGCGCGTCGTTAACCGGCCCGCAACCGAGGCCGAGATCAAGAACGTCGTTCCGTTGCTGTCCGCCGTTGGCCAGGACAATACCGCGCTGAGCAACGCCCTTGCGGCATTGGAATTGAAAATGACGCCGAGAATCGCCGAGCTGGAGCATCAGCGCGAAACAGACCTCTCCCAGGCCAAGACAAACCTCCAGACATACGATGAGATGACAAAGAGCCTGAGCGCGGAACTGGACCAGCGCCATCAAGCGGAATTGGCCCTCACCCAGCGTGACCTTAAGGAGTATGAAATTATGCTCCCGGCCCAAGCCGCTTTTTGGGAGGAGAAAAATAACCCGGCGGAAACGAGTACGATCTGGCAACTGGTTAAACCCAGAGAGGTTTCAGCCACGAACAAGGTCAAGCTGGCCTTGCAAACCGATGGCGCGATCTTCTCCACCGAGGGCGAAAGCCCGTCCGAGTACGAGATTCTCGCTCCCGCGCCTTCGACGAATATTACCGGCATCATGCTTGAAACTCTGCCGGATGAGCGCCTTCCCGACTTTGGCCCTGGACGGCATGGCGACGGCAATTTCGTCTTGAGCGAACTGGAACTCAAATGGGGGTCCGGAACCAATTCGCCCGACACGCCCGCCAAATTCAGCGATGCCAGGGCGGATTATTCCCAATCTGATTTCCCGGTCAAGCAGGCCATTGACGGAAAAGTGTGGCCCGGGCAGAACGGCTGGGCCGTGGCCGGCGCGCCCAGCGTTCAGCGGCACACCGCCACGTTCAAGCTGGAAGAGCCGATTGGCAGCACCAACGGCGTGACCTTACGCTTTATCCTGAAGCAGCGCTATGGCGGAGATTTTCTGCTCGGCAAATTCCGGCTTTATGTGACAACGAGCGACAATCCGTTGGACTTTGGCTTGCCGGAAGGCGTGGTGGATGCCGCGCGCGCGCCCGCCGGGGAGCGCAAACTGGAGCAGACCCTGGCCCTCCTGGATTTTTATCGCAACGAGGACGGCGGCTTCTGGAAACGAAAGCAAGCTGTCGTGAAGGCGGCCCAACCTTTGGCGATGGATTCCAAGCTGGCGGAGTTGCGGAACTCCCTCAAAAACGCCGAAGCCCCGATCCGGCTGGACCCCGGCTTGGTGCAACTGCGCCAGGATGCCAAAGACAGCAATTCCCAAGCGCACAACAAACGGCTCACCGTCGTGCAGGACTTGACTTGGGCGCTGGTCAACAGTCCTGGTTTTCTATTTAACCATTAGCCCAACCGCCAACCCTAACCAGCCACTATGCCTATGATCAAAATCTCCAGTGGAACATGCAGCGACCTTTGCGATCCTCAATTGCGCCTGACGCGCCGCGACTTGCTGCGAGTGGGCGGAGCCAGCATTCTTGGACTTTCGCTTGGCTCTCTCTTCAAATTGCAGGCCCTGGCCGAGGAATCGGGCAAGCTTTCCGGCGGGCCAGGTTGGGGCGCGGCCAAAAACATGGTGATGATTTACCTGCAAGGCGGCCCCAGCCACCTCGACTTATGGGACCCCAAGGAAGATGTGCCGGATAATATCCGAAGCTCTTTCAAGTCCATTCCGACCAAAATTCCGGGCGTGAATTTTACCGAAGTCCTGCCGCAACTCGCGAAGGTAAATGACAAATTCACCATGATCCGGTCCATGAGCTACACCCCCAATGGTCTGTTCAATCATACCGCGGCCATCTACCAAATCATGACCGGCTACACGACGGACAAAGTCAGTCCTTCCGGCCAACTGGAACCGCCCGACCCAAAAGATTTTCCGAACTTCGGTTCGGAAATCATCCGCTTGCGGCCCATGTCCGAGCCCATGCTGCCTTTTGTCATGCTGCCACGCCCCTTGCAGGAGTCGAACGTCGTCGGCAAGGGCGGCAGCGCCGGGTTCCTGGGCAAGGCCTTCGAACCCTACCGGCTGTTCCCGGAAGGCGACGACATGGACATGAAAAAAATGGACCATATCCATGTCGATGATTTGAAGCTGCCGCCGGAAGTTTTTGCGTTGCGCTTGCAGCGCCGCGCGAACTTGCGCGAAGCGATTGAGACGGCTACTCCCGACATTGAGAAAGCGGTGGAAAGCTATGACCTCGACGATTACTACCAGCGCGCTTTAAACCTGATTATTTCCGGACGCGCCCGCAAAGCCTTTGATCTCACCCAGGAAACGCCACAGATGCGCGACCGCTACGGACGAAACACTTTTGGCCAGAGCTGCCTGCTCGCGCGCCGTCTGGTGGAAGCAGGCACACGGGTCGTGGAAGTCATTTGGCCCAAGATCGCCAATTCCGATTTCCATTCGTGGGACTGCCACAGCGACCTGACCGCGCGCATGAAAGACCGGTCGGCGCCCATGTTGGACCAGGGACTGTCCGCCTTTTTCTCCGACATGGATGACTGCGGCTTGCTGAAAGAAACGCTGGTGGTTGTCATCGGGGAATTCGGCAGAAGCCCAAAGAAAGGCGTCAGCACTTCGGGCAATAGCAACAGCGCCGATGGCCGCGACCACTGGCCTTATTGCTACACCTCAATCATCGCCGGGGCCGGAGTCAAGCGCGGCCATGTGCATGGCAAATCCGACAAGACCGGCAGCAGTCCGAGCGAAGACCCGGTCCACCCGACCGAACTGCTGGCCACCGTGTACCACGCCTTTGGCATCGACCCCGACACGATCGTTTACAATCAACTAAAGCAGCCGCGGGAATTGGTAAAAGCAAAAGCGATCACCAAACTGTTTGCCTGACGAACGGTTGCGGTATCGAATTCGCCCAGAACCCCCTCGGCCAGCCGCAAGGTCACTGCTCAGGTAGGGACGCCTCGCCGAGGCGTCCAAGGGGCGTTTCGAGGGCGTTGCGGAAAGCACAAGGATCGCCCGCCAGCAGTTTAGTTTCCGTCAAGCCAGCCCGTGCCTGCGGGATGCCTCGGCGCGGCGTCCCTACCTTTCTGACATCTCCGGTTCGCGCAAAAAATGGCGTGGTATCGCCAAAATCGGGCAGGCCAAGCCTGGGCAACTCGATAAACTTAAATTGACCGCTCTCCGCGGCGGGCTGACCATGACTGCCGCGCCCAGGCGCGAACTAAAAAATGAGCTGCGTGCAAGATGTGCTCCAATTGCGGGTTCGTTACAGCGAGACCGACCAAATGGGAACTTTTTACAATTCCCGCGCTCTGGAATGGTTTGAATGTGGCCGCACGGAATTGATGCGCCACCGGCTGGGATTGAGCTACGCGGAAATGGAGAAAAAAGGCGTTTTCCTGCCGCTGGTGGAAGCGCACCTGGAATTCAAAGGCGGCGCCCGTTACGACGATTTGCTGGACATGTCCTCTTCCACCAAACTGAGCGGACGCGCCCGGCTCCGCTTTGATGTCGATGTCAAGCAACAGGCCAACGGCCATCCAGTGGTCAGCGGCTATACTATCCACGCGTTTGTTGATGGCGCGGGCAAGCCGATTCGCCCACCGCCGTGGTTTACCGAATTGCTCGAAAAAGTCGCCAGCGCGACGGAAAGCCAGGCTGCTCATGACTAGGCCCCACAACACGGCGGACAGCCGCTTCCAATCTGTCAGTGCGCCGGATTTTCTGCCGCCGCCGCAATTGCGCGATCTTCAATTGCGGCGCCTCCAAGCGATCGTGCAACGCGCCTACGATCACGTCGCCCTTTTTCGCCAGCGGATGGAGGAGCGAAAAGTCGCTCCGAAGGACCTTCAGTCGTTGGACGACCTTGCCAGGCTCCCCTTCTCCACCAAGACGGATTTGCGGCTGACCTACCCGTTCGGCCTTTTTGCCAGCCCGATGCGCGACATTGTCCGGCTCCATGCTTCCACCGGGACGACCGGCAAGCCGATCGTCGTGGCCTACACGAAGTCCGACATAGATCTGTGGGTGAACGTCATGATGCGCAGTTTCGCGGCGTGCGGGCTGCACGAAGGCGACATCATCCAGAACGCCTATGGCTACGGATTGTTTACCGGCGGTTTGGGGGCGCATTACGGAGCCGAGGCATTGGGGGCCACGGTCATTCCGATCTCGGGCGGGAATACAGAACGGCAAATCACCGTGATGACGGACTTTGGCACGACCGCGATCTGCTGCACTCCCAGCTATTTTCTCCACATCATCGACCAGGCGCGGGAAATGGGCGTCGATATGCAGTCACTGCCGTTGCGCGCGGGCGTCTTCGGCGCGGAACCTTGGACGGAATCGATGCGGAGTCGGATCGAAGCGGAAAGCGGCATTCGCGCCTACGATATCTACGGACTTTCTGAGATTACTGGACCTGGAGTGGGAATGGAGTGCCTTAGCCAAGCCGGGCCGCACATTTTCGAAGACTGGTTTTACCCTGAGATCATTGACCCGAAAAGCGAGAGAATTTGCGCTGAGGGCGAGGAGGGAGAACTTGTTCTGACAACTTTAGGAAAGCAAGCGATGCCGATGATCCGCTACCGCACACGGGACATCACCGCCCTGGTCACGGAGCCATGCTTGTGCGGACGGACCTTGCGGCGGATTAAACGGATCACCCGTCGCACCGATGACATGATCATTATCCGGGGGGTCAATGTTTATCCCGCCCAAATTGAATCGGCATTGCTCCGAGTGGAAGGCACCCTGCCCCATTACCAGATCGTTCTCTCGCGGGTGAGAGACCTGGATGAAATGGAAGTCGAGGTGGAAGTGACGCCGGCCGTCTTTGGCGACACTTTGGGGGCTCTGGAACAGGTGCAGCAGAAACTCACCGCCGGCATTGAAAAAGCCATCGGCCTCCGCGCCAAGGTGCGGCTGGTGCAGCCGCACACCATCCAGCGCAGCCAGGGAAAAGCCAAGCGTGTGATTGACAATCGGAAGATGTGAGATGAGGAACCGATCATGAAGCTAAAGCAACTGTCATTATTCCTCGAAAACAAGCCCGGCGCTCTCAATCGTCCCATCCGGCTTTTGGCTTCCGCCAATTGCAATCTTCTGGCCTTGTCCCTGGCCGAGGCCAAGCAATTCGGCATCCTGCGCCTGATCGTGCGTGACTGGCAGCCCGCCCAGGAGTTGCTGGAGAAAAACGGATTTGTCGTGAAGGTAACGGATGTGGTAGCGGTGGAGGCGCCAGATCGGCCTGGCGGATTGGCCGATGTTTTGGACGCTCTCGCCCACGCCAAGATCAACGTCGAGTTCATGTATGCCTTCACCCAAACCCGCCTCGAGCGCGGCGTGTTGGTTTTCTGCTTTAACGACCCGGACAAGGCCATCGCCGTCCTGCAAAAAGAGCGCGTCAATGTGGTTGAAAACGTCGATTGGCTCGCGCAATCGTAGTGTAGTGTTTCAATGAAATCTTTGCAAAATCCCCTCTCCCGGCCTGCGGTCACCCTCTCCCCGCTTTGCGGGGAGAGGGCAGGGAGAGGGGTTCATTGTAAAACCATTTTTGTTACAGCACACTAAAGCCTATGAAAATGGAAGAGGTCAGGCGGTGCATGAAAAGCGATCAATTTGCCGTGCATTCCAACATCGAATTGCTGGAAGTTTCACTGGGACATGCCAAGGCGAAAATGACCTTGCAACCGCACCATCTCAATGGCCTCAACAGCGTTCATGGCGGCGCCATTTTCACCCTGGCGGATTTCACCTTTGCGGCGGCGGCCAATTCCCACGGAACGGTAGCCGTAGCGATCAACGTCACTATCACGTTCATGAAGGCTGCCGGCAAAGGCACGCTCTGGGCGGAAGCGCGCGAGGCCTCCAGGAATTTTAAAATCGGCGTCTATGTCGTCGAAGTCAAGGACGACGCCGGCGACCTGGTCGCGCAGTTTCAAGGGCTGGCTTACCGCAAGAAGGAAACCTTGCCAACGCCGACAGCCAGCCGGGGACATTAAAGGCGCTTTGTCAATGTCAGGGTAATGGTTTCTTTAGACCCGAACCATGATCATCCTCGAAACAGATCGGCTCCTCTTCCGCGACCATGAACTGGCAGATATGGAGGCCTTCTGCGCTATGGAAGCCGATTCGGAGGTGCGTAAGTACGTTGGTGGTCGGCCTCGCTCTCGCCCTGAGGCCGAAGCGAGGTTTCGCAGCATCTATCTTCCGCCGGTGCGAGATCGAATGGCGCTCTGGGCGACCGTCCTCAAGCTTACTGGCAACTACATCGGGTATTGTGGCATCTACCCGCATTTCGGGCCGTCTGGGCCCATTCCACACGAGGGAACGCTGGCGTTCTATCTGGCACGAGCCTCCTGGGGCCAGGGTCTCGCATCTGAGGCTGGGCTGGCGTTTGTTCGGTTCGCCTTTACGGAGCTCGCGCTGGATCGCATCGTGGCTACTGTCCAAGTCGGCAACGACGCGTCCGTACGCATTCTCAAGAAGCTCGGGTTTTCATGGCAGCGTTTGGCACGAGGCGAGCGCTGCTCCTACAACTACTTCCAGCTCCTGAACCCGTCGCCTGCAAAGAGGGAAAAGGTCGATCCAAACTCAGACTCAACCTGACTCGATTGCCTCGGCGGTTGTGAAAGAGGTAACGCTGAGAGTGTGTCTGAAAAATGGGAGGGGTTCCGTTTTCGCGCCAGTCCCCTGCCCGCCGAGGCGGCGCGCACGGAGTGACGCGCCCTGCCTTGCGCACTTGCGCACCCCACCGCTGCTTGAAATTGGGAATATTTTGGGAATATTGGCACGTGACGACAAATCGCGGACGCGCCGGGTGCTACATTTCTGTGCTGTTGTTTTTTGGTTCCTTGAAACTCTTTGGCGTGGATGTCCTGACGCAACGGAACGACCACTTGCGCTCCAGCCTCAATTCCGAAGAGACCAACCTCACACCGGCCGCGGTAAAGCTGCCAGGCGCCTTCCATAAGCTTTATACACGACTGCTGGACGCGAATGTCTATGCCCAGCCGCTTTATGTGTCGGACCTGGAGATTGGCGGCAAAAAGCGCAACGTCATTTTTGTCGCCACGGAAAACAACACAGTCTGCGGAATCGAAGATGACCCGCGAGAAAAAAATCCGCGGCAGGCGGCGTTGTGGCAAAGAAACCTTGGGCCCTCCATTCCGACGGAGGAGTTAAGCGCCGATATTGGCGACCCGCCTTCGGGTTGGACCGATTTGACAACCATCGTTGGAATCACCGGCACGCCCGTCATTGATCGCGCGAACAACGTCTTGTATGTCGTCGCGAAAACGAAATCGGACAACAAATACGCCAACACGCTTTACGCGCTGGACATTCGGAGCGGCGAAATCGCGCGCAAAACAGTGGTGGAAGGCTCCGCGCCGGGCAAAGGAATCGGCAGCGATGCTTCAGGCAGGATCGTTTTTCAACCGGTCTTTCAGATCAACCGGCCAGCCCTGCTGCTGGATCATGACCGACTCTACGTGGCCTTTGGCGGCCAGGGAGATGCCGGGTTGGTGCATGGCTGGCTTTTCGCCTACAACCCTTCCGATCTCAAGCTGATCGATGTTTTTATCACCACGCCAAACACCGTCGGCAAAAACAACGGCCAAGGGGCGCTATGGATGTCGGGGACGGGGCCGGCGGCGGATGAGGAAGGAAATATTTATATCTCGGTGGCGAATGGCGGTTGCGATGCGCAGCTGGGAGACTACGGTGATTCCCTCGTGAAACTGCAATTTCAGAACGACAAGTTTTCGGCCGTGGGCTGGTTTACCCCAACCAACGAAGCCATCCTCAAGTTGCAAGACGCGGATTTTGGCTCGGCCGGGCCGCTGCTGGTGGCGGGCACACCATTGCTTTCGACGGCCAGCAAGGAAGGGAAGATGTACCTGTTTGACAGATCCGCCTTGAAGGGCCGCTCGCCCGCTTTGCAGGAATTTCAAGTGACGCCGGGGCCCTATTATTTTGGCCCGGCGACTGATTATGGCGCCATTCGCTATTGGAATATCCACGGCACACCGGTCGAATTCCAGACGGCGCACGACCGCTTTTTTTACATTTGCGGCGAAGAAGACCCCGTCCGTGCTTATCGGTTGGCCACGGCCACTGCGGACGGCAAACCGCGTTTAGAGCCGGAATCAAGCTTCGCCACCAGTGACGAACGCGCGGCGTATCCGCCGGAACGGGCGCACCTCTCCAACCCGCCGGTGGCCAATCCAAACGTCTGGATGCCGGGCGGGTTTCTGGCCCTTTCGTGTAACGGAGCGAAGCCAGACACCGCCATTCTGTGGGCGCTGATGCCTTTGGACGGCAATGCCAATGGCCGGGTCGTGCATGGCGTCTTGCGCGCGTTTGATCCGGTGAATTTTGTCACGCGGCCAGACGGCTCGCTGCGCATCCCGCAATTGTGGTCAAGCGACCACGACCGCGACCAATCGGACGACAGCCTGGGCATGTATCCCAAATTCTCCACGCCGACCATCGCCAACGGGCACGTCATCGTGACGGCGTTTCGGGAAGAAGTCGTCGGGACAAATGGGATCCACCAGGTCAAGCAAAACGGCCTGCCCGCGACGCTCACCGTCTATGGCTTGCCGCCCTCTTCTTGACTGTCTGGCACGCCGTTTTCACCACCCAGCGCGATTTTTCCAAAGCCGCCTTGGCCGCCAGCGCGTCGGCGCCGGTGGCAGCTTGGACGATGCGCACCGCCCGCTCCCGCAGCTTGGAGTTGGAGGCGTTGAGATCGATCATCAAATTGCTCATCACTTTGCCCCGGCGGACCATGGCCAGCGTGCTGAGAATGTTCAGGGTAATTTTCGTCGCGGTGCCCGCTTTGAGGCGCGTCGAACCGGTCAGTAATTCGGGTCCGACATCCGCCGCCAGCACCAGGTCGGGGCGGCAGGCCCGCGAAATCTTCAGATATGGGTTGAAGCACAGCAAGACTGTCGCCGCGCCCAGCTCCTTGGCCGCCGACAATGCGCCCCAAACAAAAGGCGTCCGCCCGCTGGCGGCAATCCCAATCACGAGGTCACGCCGCTGCACCCCGCGAAATTGGATGGCGGCCGCGCCGGAACGCGCATTGTCTTCCGCGCCTTCAATCGAACTCCAGATCGCTTTTTGCCCGCCCGCCATAATGCCTTGCACCTGGTCCGGCGAAATGCGGAAGGTCGGCGGACATTCCGAGGCGTCGAGGATTCCCAAACGACCGCTCGTGCCCGCGCCCACGTAAAAAAGCCTTCCACCGCGTTGAAAGCAGGCAACGACCATGCGAACCGCGCGTTCGATCTTTTTGCGAACTCGCAACAGCGCCGGAGCAACCCGCCCTTCTTCACGAATCATCAACCCGACTGCTTCCGCCAAGGGCATTCGATCCAGCTTGAAGGAACGCCGGTTGCGTTGTTCGGTTGGAGAAAGCGCCAGCGAAACCGGGACGAGGGCCGATTCATGGAACGAAATGCTCTCCGCGCTGCCGTTGCGTCCCGGCCCAAAATGTTGCTTCGCCAATTCCAGCGCGCCCCAAACGCTCTCCCGCCGCAGCGGCGCAGCCGTGGCTCCGGGCCACGCTTCCAAAAGACCCGCGCAGACCTCGCGCCTGAAAGCCGCTTGCCGCAACAGCACGCTGCCCGCCAGCACAAATCGAACCGGAGTGCCAGGCTTGGCCAGTTTGCGCGCGCAATCGACCGCGTCGCGGCCCAGCGACTCCGCGGCCGATCGCAGGATTTCCGCCGCGATTTTGTCCCGCCGTGCCGCCGCCTCGAAAACCTGCAACGCCAGGCTGGAGATTTCCGATTTCGAGGCAGTCTTCGCCCAGTCAATTAAATCTTCCGGTTCATTGAGTTGCAAAGCATGGAGGATTCGCTCTCCCATCCGCGGCCAGCGCCCGTCCCGGTCGAAATGATAAACCGCCGCCCGCAGCGCGCGCAGCCCGATGTCATAGCCGCTCCCCCTATCGCCCAGGATATGCCCCCACCCGCCTTGCCAGGCAGTGCGGTGGTCCCCCGTGCGTCCGAAACAACACGAACCCGTTCCGCTCAATACCAGGACTTGCGCGGCATTCCTGCCCGGCGGAACAATGTCCGTGGCCAGCGCCGTCTCCAGGTCGTTGGTGGCGTAACAGGGAACCTTCGGCCAGACCTCCGCGGCAGCCGCACGAATGCGCTGGCGATCGGCCTCGACGCGCGCCCCCGCCATGCCGATAGCCAAGCCCCCCAAAGGCTTTGGCGTCTGCCGCGACAAGTTCGACATCTCTTGGAAATGGGCCAGCAAAGCGTCGTCATCCAACAGGCGCAGGTTGCCAGGGCCAAATTCAGCCCGCAGGCACGGTTGTTTTCCGCCGGGCGCCAGCAAGGCGAGGGTGCGGGTGCCTCCACATTCGATTCCAAAGTAAGCAACGTTTGAATTAATGGGTCTTCATTACAAGCTGCGGCGGGGTTTTGCCATGCTTTTCTGGACAATTGCGCTATGATGATCTTGAGCTTATGAGCGAAATTGAACAGCAGTTATTGGATGCGTTGTTGAAATTGGAACGGCTGGTTGCGGAAATGCCAACGACAAACCCGAAGCCCGATCTGCGGCCCATCTTCGCGCGCGTCGAAGGACTGGCGGAAAAGCTGCCCCCGGGAACCGACCCTCAATTGCTCCATTTTCTCCACCGCAAAAGCTACCAAAAAGCCCGTGTCTGGCTCGAGCAACGATAAGCCTGCATCGCTGGCCGATACCATTGCCGCCATCGCCACCCCGCTGGGCGAAGGCGGTATTGCCATGATTCGCCTCTCCGGCCCGCAATCGTTCGCTATCGCCGGGGCCGCTTTCCGGCCTCTCGGCAAGTCCTCCCTGGCTCCCGCGGCGGCGCCGACGCACACCATTCACTATGGCCGCATCCTGCGCGCGGGACGCGTCATTGACGACGTGTTGCTGAGTGTCATGCGGGCGCCGCGCACATTTACGCGCGAGGATGTTGTGGAAATCACCTGCCACGGCGGTTTGCTCACGGTCAAGCTGGTGCTCGATGCCATTTTGGAACAAGGCGCGCGCCTGGCAGAGCCGGGTGAGTTTACCCGCCGCGCTTTCCTCAATGGACGCATCGACCTGGCCCAGGCCGAAGCGGTGGCCGATTTGATCCATGCCCGCACGGATTTGGCCCTGGCCGCCGCGCGCGAGCAACTCG
This sequence comes from Limisphaerales bacterium, assembly GCA_052139695.1. GTDB lineage: Bacteria > Verrucomicrobiota > Verrucomicrobiia > Limisphaerales > Palsa-1400 > PLGF01. The sequence goes on along the minus strand of JBKQWF010000042.1, from coordinate 14,895 downwards.
CCGGGCACCTCTCCCAGCGCATCAACCTGCTGCGCGACGATTTGATAAGAATTCTGGCGCACGTCGAAGCGCACATTGATTTTCCCGACGAAGACATCGCGCCGGATACTCATCAGAAACTGCTGGAACGCCTGCGGGCGGCCATCTCTTTGATGGATCAGTTGCTGCGCACGGCCAACGAAGGGCGGTTGTTGCGGCGGGGCATTCGCGCGGGCATCGTCGGGCGGCCCAACGTCGGCAAATCCAGCCTGCTCAACCAGCTTCTCGGCCATGACCGCGCCATCGTTTCACCCATTCCCGGCACGACGCGCGACACCATCGAGGAAACAGCCAGCGTGCGCGGTTTGCCCGTTGTTTTTATTGACACAGCCGGATTGCGCGAGGCCGCCGACCAAATTGAAGCGGAAGGCGTGCGCCGCTGCCGGGAGGTCCTCGCCTCCGCCGAGTTGATCTTGCACGTCCTGGACGGCTCGGAGCCGTTGTCAACTTGGGACGAAAAGTTGTGGGGGGAATTTGCGGGCAAGAAACGGCTCCTCGTCCGCAACAAGGCGGATTTGCCGCCGCGTCTGAAATTGCCCGGCGGCCTGAACGCCATCAGCGTCAGTTGCCTCACCGGCGCCGGTCTGGAGGACCTCAAGGACGCCATCCAGGAAATGCTCTGCGCCGGCGGCATTCACGCCGAAATGCTGCAAGTCATGGTCAACTCCCGGCATGAGGACGCCTTGCGCCGGGCGCGCTCTGGCGCGACGCGCGCGGAGGAAGCTTTGCGCAACGGAGCGGGCCTGGAATTGATCGCCCTGGACCTGCGCCTGGCCGCCAACGCCGTCGGAGAAATCGTGGGAAAAACGACGACCGAAGACCTGCTCGACTCCATTTTTAGCCAATTCTGCCTGGGCAAATAAGCCAGCCTCGTACTCTGATTTCCATTTACCGGCGTGTCGTAGGGACGCCCCTGCCAAACGAAGAGCCATCCAATTAATCATTTAGTTCCTTTGCTCTTGCAACGGTAGTGGAAAAGAGTAACTTATGGGTAGTTTCCAATTGCCGGCTGATGGCCGTAAGACATGAGTGGCGGCGTGATCGTATCAACCAACGACCCGGCCCACCATGAGCCGGCTGAAGAACGCCACCGCCCATGCGGATCGGATCGAACTCGGAAGCGTCACGGCAGAATGGGGCCGCTCCGAGAACCGGAGTTGAATGATGTGGAATAATATCGGCTTTGACCTTTGCCAATCCTTCATCAACTGTCAGTTGCGTCCTGGAGAACCGAATGAACGGAGCAGTCGTCTCCGACCGCCCATTTCCCCTTCGATTACCATTTCCCGTATGACCGGCTCTGGCGGACGCGCCATCGCGTCCAAGCTGGCGGAATATCTGCAGGCGCGCGTCCCAGTTGATTGTCATTGGACTGTATTCGACAGGACCTTGATCGAAAGGACCTTGGAGGACCACCATCTGCCCAAACGGATGGCTGAATACATACCGGAGAACCACAAATCAGCCGTGACGGACGTCGTCGAAGAGCTGTTTGGCCTGCATCCATCGTCATGGACGCTGGTGCGTCAAACCACAGAAACAATCTTGCGCCTGGCGCGCATGGGGCACGTCATTTTGGTGGGACGCGGCGCCAACGTCGTCACCAGCAAATTGGACAATGTTTATCACGTGCGATTGGTGGGATCCTTGGGAAAACGGTCGGAACGGGTGCAAGAAGTTTTTGGACTGGACCGGCACCAGGCGCTGGATTTCATCCACAAGGAAGACGGCGGGCGGAAAAGATATTTGAAAGACCATTTCGGAGAGGACATCGATGATCCGCTGCTTTATCACCTCGTCATCAATACCGACCGCGTCGCTTATGATGAGGCGGCAAGAATGATTGGCCGCGAAATCATTGAGCGCTTTGACTTGGAGCGCAACGAGCTGGCACGTTTTACGCGTGCCACTGTTCCGCTCACGGGGTGAGAGTTTCAAGTCTCTTTGAATCTTGAATCGGCGTTCCGCGATCAAGCGTGGCGGCTTTGGGCCAAGGCGATCGGGGCAAACCCCACCCGCGCCAGCGGCACGAGCAAGATGACGGCCAACGACAAGGGGAGAAACAGATGCGCGTCGGGATGAAAAAGAACGACGATGAGCGCGAGCCAGGCGGCGACGAGGAAAGCCCAGAGGCCAAGATAATTCAGCACCGCGGAGGGAGCGATCAGGCGCCTCTGCAGAGAGACACGAAAGCTTACGCACGCCAGGAGCAATTTCAAGGCAAGCAAGAACGCCAGCACCATAGGCATAACTTGCATAAACCCCTGTTCCGTCTCGCTATAAAGAAAGACAACCACCCAGGTGGCAAAAAGCTTCAGCCACGGCACGTGCCCCATCCAACGGCGTCCATCGAGGACAAAACATAATTCGGCCGGAACGTTTCGCCATGTCAAGACTACCAAGCACAAGACAACGGCCGCCCTCTGGCCTGTGGAGGGGAGAGCGAAATGCCGCTCAACCGACTCCAGATCTCCCAGAAGGGACAAGGCGCAGAATGCCGCGATCACCATCAGCCAGGAAAAAGCCACGCTGAGCGTCGCTGCTTTCAATGTAGCCATGACCATTTGTCCATTGGTCAGCGGGCGAAGCATCGAGAAAGATTGGCCTTTGAGAGGCGGCACACTGCTCATGCAAAAATAAATGGCCGGGGGCATGACCGCGAGGAGAAAGGCGAAAACGCCGAGGGTGTTATCGTCCAGCGGGCCAAGCCCGAAAACGCGGCGTACCACAAAATGAAGGAAAACCGGAACCAGGGCGAAGGTGGCCAGCGCCATCGATATGGGGCGCGCGAACCTGCGCCATTCAAACCACAATTGAGCTTGGGCTGGCGAGGCAAAGTGTTTGGGGCCTCGCAAGGGGACTCGCGCCATGCGCGTTTGCAATGGCTTCGGCCAAGTCCATCCCTGCCACTGTCCGTGCCGCATCTTTTCCAAGCCGAGGCGGGCCAGGACAGCGCCAAGGACGAAGAGCGTGGGCAGGACAATCGGTAAATCGAGGAACCCTTCCCATGCGGGAGAAAAGAGAAAGCCAAAAAGCAGCGCCATGAGCGCGCATAACCGGGTATTGGGCCATCTGGCCAGCGCCCAGGTAATGCCTTGAGCCAACGCCAGCAAGGTCAACCAGCCAAAACATTTTTCGTACTCGCCGAAATGCAAAGCACGCGGGAGCGTCACGAACAAATGCCAGCACCCGAAAAGCAGCGCCAGCGCGGCCACCCCGCCTCCAAAAAGCAGCGTGAAGAGAAAGGAAGTGGAAAGGGGGAGTGTGAACAGGCGTTCGGGAAACCTGACGGGGTTTTTGGCGTTCGGATGGAATTCCACAAAGGTGAACATCCATGTCAAACACAGAAGCGAAAGGAACATAGCCAGCACAGGCCCGCCGGCGAGAAAGAGCAGATAAAGAAGTTGAATCATGATAATTAAGTGGTTTGTGTGGTCGTCCTTCATGAATTTGCCGGTGAAGGAAACCATGTCTTCTGAATTGCTCAGATCAACCCCGGCCTGTGCGCAGAGCTTCGGATAGATCAAGGCAAACCCGAGAAGCATGGCGAGCATCCCGATCAGGCGCAGGCGGTTCCTGCGCCAAAGTTCCCAGGCTAACGCGACGGATGGTGTTTGCATAAGAATTCTATTTACAGTGATTTTGCCGTGGCCCAGGCCACGAAGATTTCATCCAACGAGGGCGATTCGTCCGCGACGACCCTGCCTCCAGCGCGCGAGGTGGCGGCGACGGCTTCCTCGTATTTGCCGTTGCAGATGGCCGTCCATTCGTGTCCGCTGCCAGTCAGGCTCAGGACGCCGGCAATCTTTGGAACTGCCGGTTGGGGCGAATCGAAGCGCAAAATCAGGCGGTGGTGGCTCTCCTTCACCTCATCCAATTCGCCGGCGAGAACGATCTGGCCGTTGAACATCATCGCCAGGTCGTCAGCCACGCGCTCCACCTCCTCCAGCAAGTGCGACGAAAAGAAAACAGTGCGGCCCTCGTCGGCCACGGTGCGGATGATGGCTTCGAGAATGTCCCGCCGCACCACCGGGTCGAGGCCGGAGCTGGGTTCGTCGAGCAGGAGCAATTCAGGGCGGTAGGCCAGCGTAATGAGCAGGCCCGCCTTGGCGTTTTCGCCGCGCGAGAGGGTCTTGATTTTGGCTCCCGGGTAGAGGCCGAATTGGCGGCGCAAATCCTCCGCGTAGGCCATGTCCCAATTCGGATAGAAGGCCTCGGTGTAACGCAGCAATTCGTCCACCCGCATCCACGCCGGCAAGTCGCGATTCTCTGACAAATAGCCGATGCGGCTGAGTACGGCGACCGGGTCCTCCACCGGATCGAAGCCGAAAACGCGCACCATCCCCTTCTCCGCTTTCAGGCGGCCGAGGATATGTTTGATCAAGGTGGTTTTGCCCGCGCCATTGGCGCCGACGAGGCCAAAGACGCGCCCGGGCTTCACTCGCATGGAAACCTGGTTGAGCGCCAGTTTGGAGCCGAACGCGCGGCTCAAACCAGTGATTTCGACAACAGGGGATGGGGCGGGAGTATTCATTTATTTTCCTTGGGTTGAATAGATTGACTGCGCTCCTTGATCAGCCGGAGCAATTCCTGCGGTTCCACTTCCAAATGACTGGCCTCGGCCAGCAGGGCATCGACGCGCTCGGAGAGGAGCTTGAGGCGCTCCTTGCGCGCCAGCGGTGAACCGGCGTCGGATATATAGGTGCCGGAACCGTGGCGTTTATGGACGACGCCTTCGCGCTCCAGTTCAAGATAGGCGCGGGCGACGGTATTCGGGTTGACCAAAAGCTGGTGGGCCAGGACGCGGATGGGCGGTACTTCATCTCCCGGCGCCAGCCGGCCGGAGGCCACCAGGTACTTGATCTGGTTCGCGATCTGCAAGTAGATCGGAACCCCGTCGCCAGTGGAAACATGCAGTTGCATCGTGTATGCATACACTAATACACTTATCCCGGCGGCGTCAAGCGGAAATTTTGATTTTTTTTGCGTCGGTCATGAGTGGTAGGGACGGCTCGCCGAGCCGTCCGCTGGAGTTCGGACGTTTTTGGAGACCCAATCTGCGTAAAACTCGTTTAGACTCGATCAACCAATGGCGAATTCGACTGTGGCTGACGAGTGGAAACAATCCTTGCAAGGATTGAAATTACTCAGCCCAAGGTTGCGAGGAACGCCCCCCCAGTCGCGGAGCGACCGCGGATATTAGCCAGACACGCCAGTGTCTGGTGACATCCGCCAGAGTTTTTTCCGTCCTGAAGGGACGGCGGACTCGCACAACGAAAAATATCTCTGGCGCCGCTTTCCATCGTCCCGTCGGGACGAATTTGAAATGGGGGGGGCGTAGTCCAGGCACTGGCGTGCCTGGCTGATATCCAATGTCGCTCCGCGACGGCCGTCTCCTCTCATGGGAATCGTCTGTAAAATCTTGCCGCCGCACCGGCCTTACAAGTCATCCCCCAAGGTAGCTCGTTCCTCGCAACCCGTGGGGCTGAATGATTTTACTTGGAAGAATGAAGCAAGGGTCATGATTTTCCCTTACAAACAGCATTCGACTTTGTGAAAAGTTTCACAAAGCGCTTGCGCGATATTTCCGGACTGTTTAGGTTATCCACGATTCGGTTTATTTCCGTTGACGATATTTATGAACAAATTTGCATTGGGACTGAGTGTTGCCGCTGTCGCCGGGATGTTGAACAGCGCCGTGGCCGGCGACGTGACGGGAAAGGTCACGCTCAAAGGCACGCCCCCCCCTGAAAAGACAATCGCCTTTGATGACACTTGCAGCGCCCTCAAGCCCACCGTCACCACCACCCGCCACTATGTGGTCGGCTCGGACAACGGATTGGCCAATGTTTTTGTTTATATCTCCAGCGGGTTGGAAGGCAAGAAATTCACTCCCCCGGCGGAAGCTGTGGAATTGGACCAGCAAGGGTGCAATTACCAGCCCTACATCAGCGGCGTCATGGTCGGGCAAAACCTGCGCATCAAGAACTCAGACCCGATTATGCACAATATTCACGCTTTGCCCACGGTCGCTGAAAACACCGAATTCAACTTCGCCCAGCCGAGCCAGGGAGATGTCAATGACACAAAGTGGGCCTCTTCCATCAAGGCGCCGGAGGTTTTGGTGAAGCTCAAATGCGACGTTCATCCGTGGATGTTTGCCTACGTGGGCGTGCAGGCTCATCCGTTTTTCGCCGTCACGGACAAGGACGGAAATTTCAAAATCGCCAATGTCCCCGCCGGCAAATACACCTTGACGGCGTATCATTTAAAAGCGCACGGCAAGAAGCCAGGCGTCAGCCAGGACATTACGGTGGCAGACAGCTCCGTTACGGCCAACTTCACGGTTGAAGTGCCGGCGGCGCAATAGGTCAGATTTTTGGGTGGCAGTAGTAAGATGGAAGCGGCTCGGCGGAGCCGCCGAAGTTGAGTTTAGAGGTTCAACCAGGACACTCCTTTCCTGGCCGCCGGATTTTAAGGAGGCGTTGTTTTTGGTTTCGTTGTTTTTGGTTTTTTTGTGAGTCCAAGCCAGGCGGATAACCTGTATCTGAAGCGCTTTGCGGTTCTTACCGCGGGCGCGACGTTCATCCTCGTTTGGATGGGCGGTTTGGTGACAAGCCACGGCGTGGGCTTGTCCGTGCCGGATTGGCCGAACACCTACGGCTACAACATGTTTTTCTTTCCCGTCTCCAAATGGATTGGCGGGATTTTTTACGAACACACGCACCGCCTGGCCGCCTCGCTGGTGGGATTCCTCACGACAGTGCTCGCATTGTGGCTTTTCGGTCGCAAAGCCCGCCTATTCCTGCGCTCGGTTGGAGTTGTCTTTATGGTTGCCGGTCTCGGCCTGTGCCTGAAATTCCCGGCGCACCGCGCTGAAAATGTTCTTCTGGCCGTCATCGGATTGGTGGGCTTAACCGCCAGCTTTTTCTGGCCGGCCAGCGAGCCGTCGGCAAAATGGCTGCGGACGCTTGGGGTTATTGCGTTCCTGGCCGTGGTAGCGCAAGGGGTCTTAGGGGGATTGCGCGTAACGCAATTGAAGGACCAACTGGGGATCTTTCACGCCACGCTGGCGCAATTGTTCTTTGTTCTTGTCTCGGCCATCGCCCTGTTCCAGACCGAATTCTGGCGCAATCTTCCTTTTCAGACCGAAATGGACCGGCATCGGCTCCGCCCTCTTTTCGCGGCCACAACCTGTTTGATACTGTTTCAACTTATCCTCGGCGCCACGATGCGCCATCAGCACGCCGGTCTGGCCATCCCGGATTTCCCCTCCGCTTACGGCAAACTCTGGCCGGACACCAGCGCCGCGGCGGTGGAACGCTACAATCAAAATCGCCTTGAAGCCGCAGGAGAAAACCCGATTACGGCCTTTCAGATCGACTTGCAGATGGTGCATCGCATCGTGGCCTTGCTCGCGTTCAGTTCGGTCGCGGTCTGTTTTTTCCGCGCGCGGCGCTATTTGGGAAAAAGGCATGAGCTGACTCGTTTCTGCGCGATTTGGTTGGGACTCCTGCTGCTCCAGGTTTTTCTCGGCGCGGCCACAATCTGGACCGGCAAATCGGCTGACGTCGCGACCGCGCACGTCGCCTGCGGCGCGCTTTGCCTGATGACCGGCGGGCTACTCTCCCTTGTTTCATTTCGACGGCTCGCTGCCCCAGTCCGGGTGTCCTTTATGGAGAAAAACGAAATCACGCCCTTGCTCGGCTCCTCTCGCGGCGTCGCCAAGTAACATGAAAGCCTCCGCCCAAATACTCGATGCCGCGCCGCAAATGGTCAAAGCGCCCACGACGGAAAAATCTCTCGCCGCCGCGCTCAGTGATCTCTTCAAGCTGCGTCTCACCACCCTGGTTCTTCTCACGACGCTCGTTGGCTTTTACCTGGGCTCGCGCCCGCCCGTGTCCTGGGCGCTGATGGTCAATACGCTGCTGGGAACCGCCCTGCTGGCGGCCGGCGCGTCGGCCCTCAATCAACTCCTGGAGCGCGAGCACGATGCCAAGATGCGCCGCACGCAAGATCGCCCCCTGCCTTCCGGGCGGCTAACTCCGGAGTCGGTTCTCATCATTGGCAGTGTTTGCGGGGTGGGAGGAATGGCCTATCTGGCGGCGACGGTCAATTTGTTGACAGCTTTGCTGGGGGCGCTGACTTTTGGCAGTTACGTTTTGGTTTACACCCCCCTCAAACGCGTGACCACGTTGAACACCGTCATCGGCGCGATTCCCGGCGGCTTGCCGCCCCTCATGGGCTGGACCGCCGCTCGCGGAGAGGTGTCCGGCGACGGTTGGTCGCTCTTCGCCATTCTTTGCTTTTGGCAACTGCCGCACTTCCTCGCCATCGCCTGGATGTACCGGGAAGAGTATGCCAAGGCGGGCTTTGTCATGCTGCCAGTGGTTGATCCGAGCGGGGAACGAACGGGGCGGCAGGCCTTTTGCCATACGCTCGGTCTGCTGCCCATCAGCCTTTGCCCCTTCCTTTTTAAAATGGTGGGCACGGTTTATTTGGCGGGAGCTTTGCTTTTGGGCGCCGCCTTTATCTGGAGCGCGTTCCAATTCTCGCGGCACTTGACCTTGCAACGGGCCCGGGTCCTTTTTTACGCGTCCATTATTTATTTGCCTTTGCTCTTAACCTTGATGGTGCTGGACAAGCTCCAGCCTTGACGGGATGTGATGATCACTCTTGACCCGGGACATTTTTTAAAATTAAACTGTAACCAAATGTTGGTTTGCCAAACACAATAATTAGTCATGGACTCAAGCACGCACGCCACTACCAGCCACGACACTCATGCCTCTCATCATGAGGAGTTGGGCTTTTGGCAAAAATACATTTTCTCCACCGATCACAAAGTCATCGGAATCCAGTACGGAGTGACCGGCTTGCTCTTCCTCTTTTTTGGTTTTTGCCTGATGACGATCATGCGGTGGCAACTGGCCTATCCCGGCCACCCCATCCCGCTCATCGGCGATCTTCTTTATCGCGTGTTAGGTGAAGACATGGTGGGCAAAGATGCCGCCGGCCACGTCGGGGTCATGATGCCGGACCTTTACAACTCTTTCGGGGCAATGCACGGCACGATCATGGTGTTTCTGGCCATTGTGCCGCTGGCCTTCGGCGCTTTCGGGAATTTTGTCACTCCGCTGCAAATCGGCGCGCCGGACATGACCTTTCCGCGCGTGAACATGGTCAGTTACCAGTTTTATTTCATGGGCGGTGTGTTGATGCTCTCCAGCTTTTTTATTCCTGGTGGCGCGGCCAAGTCTGGATGGACCTCCTACTCTCCCCTGGCGACCGTCGCGGACATGGGCCAGCATCCGAATGGGCAAACCTTTTGGATTATTGGCATGGTTTTCTTGATCAGTTCTTCCTTGCTCGGCGCGGTCAATTTCATCACCACCATTATTCAATTGCGGGCCAAGGGGCTGACGTGGATGCGGTTGCCGTTTTTTGTTTGGGCGCAATTTGTCACCGGCTTCCTTCTCCTCCTGGCCTTTCCTCCTCTGGAAGCAGCCGCCGTCCTGCAACTGATGGACAACCTGCTGCATACGAGCTTTTTCCTGCCCACCGGCTTGGTGGTCTCCGGCCAGCACCTGCATATCAGCGGCGGCGGCAGCCCGTTGCTCTGGCAGCACCTCTTCTGGTTCCTCGGCCATCCTGAAGTGTACGTCTTAATTCTCCCGGGAATGGGCATTGTCACGGAAATCATTGCCTGCAATACGCGCAAGCCGATTTGGGGTTATCGTCCCATGGTTTATTCGGTTCTGACGATTGGTTTTCTCTCCTTTATCGTTTGGGCGCATCACATGTATTTGACCGGCATGGGCACGCGCATCGCCACCTTTTTCCAAACGACCACCATGATGATTTCCATTCCATCGGTCATCATTCTGACAGCGCTGTTTATCTCGCTGTGGGGAGGGTCGATGCGCTTTAACACGCCCATGCTCTTTGCCTTGGGATTCCTGCCCATGTTTGGCATTGGCGGGTTGACCGGGCTGCCGCTGGGATTCAATGCCAGCGACATTCATCTGCATGACACCTACTACGTCATCGCCCATTTCCATTACGTGGTCGCGCCGGGAACAATTTTTGCCCTCTTTGCCGGTATTTATTATTGGTATCCAAAAGTCACGGGGCGCTACATGAACGAGTTCTGGGGCAAGGTCCATTTCACCCTTTCCTTCATTTTCATGAACCTGGTTTTCATGCCGATGTTTATCCAGGGCATGGCGGGATTATCCCGCCGCATGTACGACGGCGGCCAGACCTATGCCGGGACCGATTCCGTCGTCGGCTTGAGCAAATATGTGATCGGGCTGAACATTCCCATTTCCCATGCCGTGTGGGCCTTGGGCCTGGCGCAGTTGCCGTTCATCATCAATTTCTTCTGGAGCATCAACCGCGGCAAGCAAATCGCTTCGGACAACCCCTGGCAGGCCACGACACTGGAATGGCAGACCCCGACGCCACCGCCGCATGGCAATTTTGATAGGCCGGTTGAAGTCTTCCGCGGCCCTTACGAATACAGCGTTCCCGGCCACGCCACCGATTTTACGCCGCAAAACGAACCACCGACACCCACGCCAATACCCCATGGAAATCCCGTACGCAGTTAAGCCCCGCCCCGACACCGGCCTTTACAATGCCAAGGTTGGCATCTGGCTCTTCCTGGCCTCGGAAGTGATGCTCTTCGGCGCGCTCTTCTGCTCCTACATCCTTCTGCGCGTCAACGCCCCGGAAGGGATGTGGCCGCACCACTGGCTCAACATCTGGCTGGGCATGACCAATACCATCGTGCTCATCCTTTCCAGCGTCACCGTGGTTCTGTCCTGGGCTTCGCTCAAACTGGGCCAATTTAACCGCTACAAGCTTTACCAGGGCATCACCATCCTTTGCGCCCTGATCTTTCTCGGCATTAAATCCTTCGAATATCACGACAAGTTCATCCATTACAAAGTCATGTTGACGGATGGCCGCATTGCCGACGGCCATATCCAGCCCGAAACGACCCTGCCTGTCTCTTGGCACGTCCAGCCGGTGATTGTCGATGGAAAGCTGCCCAAAGGCGCAAAACCGGACGCCAATGTCGTGCTGGAAGGCTGGTGGCCAAAAGATGAACTCGCCTTGATGGACCCGCCCCTGGACCATCCAACGGAAAAAATCGAAATCCCCGCGAGCAAAATCAAGTCCATGGAAAACTACGGCCCGTGGCACAATACCTACACCGCGATTTATTTCACCTTGACTGGCCTGCACGGGTTGCACGTCCTGGCGGGCGCGATAGTGATTTTCGCGATTTGGGGTCCTTTGGCCAAAGTCTGGCAGCAGGACCCGGAACGTTACGTCAACCGCGTGGAAGTCTCCGGCCTGTTCTGGCACTTTGTCGATCTGGTTTGGATCTTCCTCTTTCCTGTCCTTTATCTTTTATGAGCAATTCTTCATCCCAGGCACAGGTGGCTCACGCCCCCGTTCACGGTTCCGCCCAACCCCACGAAGGGGACCACAGCGCGGAAGAAGTGCGGCAGCACATGCGCCGCTACTTGATCATCGGCGTCGCGCTGATGATCGGCACCGGCCTGACCGTTTGGGCGTCGCTGATCAACTTTGGCAGCCGCGAGATCAACATCGTCGTCGCGCTGCTCATCGCTTCCGGCAAAGGCTTCCTGGTGGCCGGCTTCTTCATGCACCTGATCTCGGAGCGGAAGATGATCTATGGCGTGCTGGCCTTCACCGGGTTCTTTTTCGCCGCCCTGATGTATCTTACTCTGTGGTCGATGGGGCACGACAACCTCATCCATTTCCGTTAATATGTCTCTGAAATCATTTCATATTGTGTTTATTATCGCTTCGATCCTGCTGGCCTTTTTCTGCGGGATTTGGCTGTTGCACGAGTACGGCTCCAGTCGAAACAGCACGGAATTGGCCGTCGGGCTTCTCTTCCTCCTGGCTGGGGCCGGTTTGATCTGTTATGGCAAGTCGGTCCTGCGCAAACTCAAACACATAAGTTATCTATGAAAAACCTCCGTCGCGCCGTTTTTCCTGTCCTGCTCCTGCTGGCCTCGCACTCCGCGGCTTGGGCCTGCTCCGCCTGCTATGGCAAATCCGATTCCTCCATGGCCCGCAGCCTCAATGCGAGCATCTTCACCTTGATGGGCGTGGTCGTCACGGTGTTGGCGGGCGCGGCGTCCTTTTTCGTCTTTCTCGCCAAAAGAGCGGCCACCATGTCCCAGACAGAGTCTCCGGCCGACTCATCCTCCCAACCTAAGCCTTAAAACATGGAAGATTCACCCAAAAATGGTTTTAACTGGAAGCTTTTCCTCCTTTCCGGCGGTCTGCTCATCCTGCCCACGTGGTACGTTTTTTATCACATCTCGCCGGCGAACATGCCGCAGAATGACTCCGGCCAAGGCGCCGGGGTGGACCAGTTGATTTTTTACGTCCATATTCTCATGGGCGCTCTTTTCGTCGGCTGGGTCGGTTACTTCTTCTACGTCCTGCTTCGCTTTAACAAGAAACGCAATCCAAAAGCCGATTACGAAGGCGTCAAGAGCCACGCCTCGACCTGGATTGAGGGAGTGGTGGCCATTTTCGAGGCGGTTTTATTGATTGGCTTCGCCATTCCCGTCTGGTCCCGGGCCGTGGATAAATTCCCCAAGGAAAGCGAATCCACCGTTATTAAGGTCATCGCCCAGCAGTTTCAGTGGAACGGCTGGTACCCCGGCCCGCACGGCATTTTTGCCACCAATGATGAAAAATTCTTCTCCGGCGACAACACCTTCGGCCTGGACAAAAGCGATCCTCACTATAAAGAGAATTTTATCGTGGCCAAAGACTTGGTCGTCCCGGTCAATAAGCCGGTGCTGGTCTATATATCTTCCCTGGATGTCATCCATTGCTTCGCTTGCAAACCATTGCGCGTGACGCAAGACGCCATTCCTGGCATGGTCTTCCCCGCCCATTTTACCCCGGTCAAACTGGGGACGTACCAAATCAATTGCGCGCAACTATGCGGCGTTTCCCATTACGGAATGAGAGGCACCATCAAGGTTGTCCCGCAAGCTGACTATGATAAATGGGTCGCGGACAAATCCAAAGCGGGCGCCAGCGCCGGTGGCGGTTACGAATAGGCGCCCGCCGAGGCCGGTCGCGGTGGCACAACAATTGCCCGGCCATAGCACCGATGAGCAAATTGAATCGAAAAATTGTTTTCCTGGCGTCGGGCGGGTTGCTCTTGACAATGACCGCCATTGTGGTGGCCTTCATCGCCGCGCCCGCCGCGGTTTCGTTGCCCGTCTATGGCGCCTTGCCCTCGTTCCAACTCACCGACCAGGACAATCGCACCGCCACGCTGGAAAGCCTGCGTGGACAAGTTTGGATCGCCGATGTCATCTTCACGCGTTGCGCCGGACAATGCCTCATTATGTCCGGCCACATGAAAAAGATTCAGTCCGCCCTGCCACCAGGTTCGCCCATCAAACTGGTCTCCTTCACCACGGACCCGTCCTACGATGTTCCCGCCGTTTTGCAAAAATACGCCGCCCGCTATGGCGCCGACGGGAGCCAATGGTTTTTTTTGACAGGAGATAAAGCCGTCCTCCGTCACGCGGCGGTGGACGGCCTCAAACTTACCGTCCTGGACAAAGCGACCGGCGAGCAGGACAACGGCAACGACCTTTTCATTCACAGCGCCAAATTCGTGGTCATCGACAAAAGCGGCCGCATCCGGGGCTATTTTGACGGAGAAACCGAGGAAGGCACGGCCCAAGCCTTCGCTGCCGCCAAAACCCTGGCCCGAGAATGACCCTGCACGATCTCCCTGCCGTCAATGGCACTCTCAACGGGTTGAGCGCCGTTTTTCTCACGGCGGGCTACGTCTTCATCCGCAAGGGCAACGTTAAGGCGCACCGCAACTGCATGATCAGCGCCTTCGTCACTTCGACCATTTTCCTGGCCTGTTATCTTACCTACCATTTTCTCGTCCATACCCTGACGCGCTTTGAAAACCCCGCCTGGTTTCGCCCGATTTACCTGTCCATCCTCATCAGCCACACCATTCTCGCCGTCATCATCGTGCCCTTGGTGCTCATGACTTTGAGCCGCGGGTTGAAGGGGCAATTTGCCCGGCACAAAAGCATCGCCCGCTGGACCTGGCCAATGTGGATGTATGTTTCCGTCACTGGGGTGGTGGTGTATTTGATCCTTTACCAGATTTTCCCGCAACGGCAATAAAACAACGAGCGGCCAGCGACAAAAACGGCGCGAAAACCGTTTGACGTCAGGAGAGGCCGTTTGTAGATTAGCTGTTCCATAGGCTTCCAAAGTAGCTCAATGGTAGAGCACGCGGCTGTTAACCGTGTGGTTGTAGGTTCGAGTCCTACCTTTGGAGCCATCTCAATTCAGTTCAAATCCGAACTTTCTTTGCAGTTCTATTTTTCCTTCAAATGCAACGACTTACGTAACGTCGAGTCGTCAAGAAGGGGCAAAAAGTTCGAGTCTTGCCTGGAAGTCAATTCGAGTCCGAACTCTTGGTTCAGCCTCGGCGGGGGGGCGATTGAGACGGACTGAATTATGTGCCCGTCCGAATGGACAGGATTTCCTCGTTCCCATTCTCCTGTAAATCGAAGGAAACGTCGCCGATGGTAATGCGCTTATGTTCGGCACCTGCCTCCTTGGCAATCCGTCTAAGTCTCCTCGGTAATGACCGTAAAACAGCTTTCCTGCGTTTGGGCGGAATAAACCTGTTCAAAAACCTTCCGTAGGATTTTAGTCTCGACTCATTCTTGCTATCGTTGCCGCGCATGGAAACGAGGCAACGCTTTCGAGGGCCGCGCTGTCGCGCGACGGCAGAATCGTCCCCCT
>JBKQWF010000041.1:0-16987 GCA_052139695.1 Limisphaerales bacterium | reverse complement strand
TTTGGGCGTTGCGGCAGCAACGCCCCACCCAATGATGGTGGGGCGGCGCTGTCGCGCCGCCCAAAATGTGAGAAATAATTCAACGGGTTTGAGAAACTAGAAATCTTAAAATGAACCGGCGCGGACTTCCCTTTGTCTTTCTTAACGCGGCGATAACGGCGGACGGGAAGATCGCGCCGGCGAACCGCCATTTTGAACCGTTTGCCGGCCCGTGTGACCGCGAGCACCTCCTGGAATTGCGCGCCACCGCCGACGCCGTCATGGCCGGAGCGCGAACCGTGGATTTGGACCGGGTCAATCTCGGCGCGGGGCCCGCGAAGTATCGCCGCCGCCGGCGGCAACACGGACTGGCCGAACAAAACTTGCGGGTCATTGTCAGCGGCGCGGGAATGATTGACCCCAAAGCGGAGGTTTTCAAACACCGTTTTTCACCGATCATCATCCTCACGAGCGAATTGATCCCTGGGAAACGGCTGCGGCGGTTGCAATCGCTGGCGGACGAGGTGAAGGTCATCGGAAAAACAGAAATCGATTTTCCCGCCGCGCTGCGCTGGCTGCGCGCGCAGTGGAAGGTGAAACGCCTGCTCTGCGAAGGCGGAGGCGA
Source organism: Limisphaerales bacterium (assembly GCA_052139695.1). GTDB lineage: Bacteria > Verrucomicrobiota > Verrucomicrobiia > Limisphaerales > Palsa-1400 > PLGF01. Next base: position 16,383 of record JBKQWF010000041.1, on the reverse strand, counting down.
ACTCAACGCGGCGCTTTTCGCGGCCGGCTTGGTGGACGAGGTGAACATGACGGTCTCGCCCGTGATTTTCGGCGGCCGAACTGCCCCCACCCTCGCCGACGGCCCCGGCGTGCAACGCCTGGCCGAAGCCGCCCCGCTGCGGCTGGCCACCATGAAGCGCGTGGGCGAGGACCTTTTTTTGGTTTACCGAAGAAAATAATGGGCGTGACAATGTTGGGCGACGGCCTATATTGCAACGCTCTTGGACGACCCTATCGTCTAGCGGTTAGGACACCGCCCTTTCACGGCGGGAGCAGGGGTTCGATTCCCCTTAGGGTCGCCAATCTTCAATAAGCCCAATGAAATTAATGGTTTCATGGGTTTTGAGTTTTGAAAATCTGCGCGAACTGGAAGAAGCCCCCGCCGTCTCCGTTCAAGAACGCCAGGGGTTCAATTCGGCTGGCGTGGGGAAGGCTGGCCATGCCGTTCAAACGGTTGGACGGGAAAACCCCCCATCAGCCAAAAAGCAGTCGCAACTCCATCTGGCTTATGTTGGGCCTGCTTGATGCTGGTATAATGGCCGATGCGGCGGGTGTTGACGCGGCATAACGGATAGCGTTATAGTTGTAATGGATGGTACGGAGTTTCGCTTGTCCGGAAACCGAGCGGCTGTTCAACGACGAAACGTCGCGGCGGTTGCCCTTTGGCATTCAGCGAGTGGCCCGGCGAAAGCTGCTGATTTTGAATCAGGCGCGGCGGTTGAACGATTTACGGTCGCCGCCGGGCAACCGCTTGGAGGCGTTGCAAAATGATCGGGCCGGCCGACACAGCATCCGTGTCAACGGCCAGTGGCGGCTTTGCTTCCGCTGGCAGGGTGAAGACGCCTGGGACGTGGAAATTGTCGATTACCATTAAAGATTATGAAAACCAGGAAGTTGGCTCCGATTCATCCGGGCGAAATCCTCCGCGAGGAGTTTATGAAGCCGCATGGGCTGTCGCAGAACGCGTTGGCCCGGGCGTTGAGCGTGCCGCCGCGCCGGATTAACGAAATCGTTTTGGAAAAGCGCGGCATTACGGCAGACACGGCTTTGCGTTTGGCCCGCTATTTTGGCACGACGGCGGAACTGTGGGCGGGCTTGCAGACGGATTACGATTTGCGCCTGGCTCGATACGAGCGTGAACGAAAAATTGCACGCGACGTTCAGCCGCTCGCCGCGGGCGTCGGAGGCGCGTGGCAAGCGGCTTGAATGATTCGGCGTTGCACACCGCCCTTCGGTATTCGCAAATTTGCAACAATTCGGCCATGGGTCCCGGGCGATCCAGGCGGGGCGTAACGCTCACTGAGGCAACGCACAGGGCATCCAGGAATGCGGGTCGGCACACTTCCTGCGCATCTCAAAACTGCGTGTCTCACTAAGCCGCGGGTGCGGCTTGGGCGGAGTCCGGATGCGCTCAACCTCCGGACTCCGTACACACGCATTTCCTCCACCTCCCGCCAGAGGCCAATCCCCCCGAATCGCAGTTGCGACACGGAGGGAAAGGCTTACAAGAGGGGACGGAAGAGGAATTAGAAAGGCCGAGATTGGGGCTGAGCGCAGCTCAGCCCCACCCTCTGTTTCCTGTTGTTCCCTCCTGTTTCAGTTCTTGATCCGTGCTAACCGCCGGCGTTCCGTCGTTCCGCCGAAATCCGCGCCGAACGATCGCGCTGCGTCTGAATGCTTCGATAGGAATCGTATGGCACCGCCAAGATGCGGTCGGCGAGACGCCGACCGCGGCGACCGAGACGGTCGCGCTCCCCGAGCCGGAAATTCGCTCGCCTAAGGCGAGGATTTGGGTTCCGTCGCAGTCTTGAAGGAGGCGGCCTTTCTGTGTATAATAGCAGTGAGGTTTACGAACGATGCGCCGCCCGTGAAATATACCGATTATCCGCAAGAGATTTCAACGCTCGAAGCCCGCTGGGGATTTGAATTGCTTTTGATCGAGGGCATTGGCGACTTGATGGCCGGGCAGCGCAACCCGATTCCCGTTCCGGTCGTGGCGAAAATCCTGACGGCTTCGGATATTCTCATTAAAGTCTTTGAACTGAAACGGCGAGTGATGTATTCCCACCGGCGCTTTGGCCATTTCAAGAGAATCCCGCGAAACTTTTGGACTCCCCTCTCCCATCTGCAAGAGGACCTGAGGCAATTCATTTTCGACTTCAACGCGGGCACACAAGGCGAATCGTTTGGGTATGAGATCGTGCCGGCGCGGTTCAAGTATCGCAAGGCGGGCCAATAAGGCATCGCGAAATAATGACTTGAACATTCTGACTGGTTTTTTGGCCGCCGGCCGCGTTGTTCGCTCGTTACAGACCCAGGCGGATATGCGCCTTGCTCGCGCCTGCCAGCGGCCAAAACTCCTGCGCGATAATTGCTCAAGTCATTAATCAGGACTGCAATGGACCTCGTGCAGCAGATACAATTCAGCCAATTCCAGCACTGTCCGGGCATGCTCCCGGGCCACGCCGGGAAAGTCGTCCAAGAAAGTTTCCAAGGAGTCGCCCCCGTTCAAATGGTCAAATAGACTTTTGACCGGCACGCGCGTTCCGCGAAAAACCGGTTCGCCGCCCAACCGCCCCGGGTCTTTTTCAACACATTCCGCCAACCGGCGGACTGCCGCATCATGTTCCGAGATCGCTGCCATACTGGAACTCTACGCTATCGAGCTCCGGTTTGGCAAACTCGGTTGCTCGTTCTGTTCGTTCACGCCCAACCCCCGCACCTTGCCTCGGCGATCGCCTGAAAGAACCTGGCCAGTTTGGAGAGAAAGGCGAGGCTCAAACCCTCGTCTCTGCCCTGCCCCAAGAAAGCCGGCGAGGAAGGAATTTGCTTCGCCTTTTTTCATCAATGCGGCTTAACTGTTCTCCAAAGCACATGAGAGAGAAATATAATCGGCGGCGGTGGCTCAAAACGGTGGCGGCGGCAGCAGGCGGGGCAGGCGCCTCGCGGCTGTTTCATCCCCCCGCCATTTTGGCGGACCCTTCACCAAACTCCAAGCTCGCGGTCGCGGTCATTGGCTGCGGCGGCAGAGGCGAGGCCAGCCTGGAAGCAGCCCTGGGCGAAAGAGTCGTGGCCCTGGCGGATATTGACGATAGTCGCCTGGCCGCGGGGGCCGGCAAAGTCTCGCGGAACGGGGCCAAGCCCAGAACTTTTTCCGATTATCGGGAGATGTTTGACAGCATGTCCAACGAGATTGACGCGGTGTTTGTCGCGACCCCGGACCACCATCACGCCCCGGCGTCGTTGCGAGCCCTCAAGCTGGGCAAGCATGTGTTTTGCGAAAAACCTCTTTGTCATGATATTTTTCAGGCGCGGACGCTGGCAAAAGCGGCCGCGGAGCATAAAGTGACCACGATGATGGGCAACCAGGGCCACTGCGAGGAGGGTTACCGGCGCGTCTGCGAGTATCTCTGGGCTGGAGCCATCGGCGATGTGGTTGAAACGCATACCTGGTGCGGTTTTGTCAACGGCGGCGTGGGAGAACGTCCGCCCTCCAAACCCGTTCCAGCCGGCGTGCATTGGGACCAGTGGCTTGGTCCCAGCCCGTACCGCGACTATCAGGACGGGCTGCATCCCGCCTATTGGCGTTTCTGGTGGGATTTTGGCACCGGTTCCATGGGTGACTGGGGCTGTCACAATTTGGACGGTGTTTTTTGGGCGCTAAAACCCGGCGCGCCCGCCAGCATTGAATGCCTCGGCACCATCGGCGGCAGCGATGAAAAGTACCCGCAATGCAGTGTTATCCGCTGGAATATTCCGGCTCGCGGCAACCTGCCGGCGTTCAAGGTCCACTGGTACGACGGAGGACGTCTTGCCGCCAACGAAGCCCAGGATCGAAAAGGGCAAATTGAGGTTCCCAATTATCCGCCGATGTTGATGGAGTTCGAAAAGAAATACGACTCGGATTTCCGGGAAGGATGGGACGGCGGCACTTTCTATCTCGGCACGAAAGGCATCATGCATTCGGGGCCTTATGGCCAGCGCGCCCGCCTCTTGCCCGAAGAAGCGCAACGGGCCTTTCCAGTGCCCGCGGAACGAATTCCGCGCATCAAAGGCTCGCACTTTGGCCATTTCATTCAGTGTTGCAAAGACGGCAAGCCCACCTGCGCCGACTTCGGATACGCTGCCGCGCTGACTGAATTCCTCCTCCTCGGTCATTTGGCGATCAAGGCAGGCGCGGGCGCGAAGGTCGAGTGGGACGGCGCCAAAATGCGCTGCTCAAATCTGCCCGAAATCAACCGTTGGGTGGAACGTCAATACCGCCAGGGTTGGGAGATCGGCTAAGTCTGGCTCAGGTCTGAAAACTGCCCGGTCAGCTTTGCGTCTTCCAAAGCTTCGTCGCGAAAGCGCGGGAACATTCCCACAATGACGGCGTCGCTCCGTTTGATATTTCGGAAGGCGAACTCAAAGGCGCTGGACACTTGCGGCGCGCTCTCGCAATTCCGACCGGCCGCCAGGATTTTAAAGGCCAAACAAGGGCGCGCGGCCTGCCGGATCGCTTCGCACATGCGCGGCGGGTCGCTGGCCAGAAAAACCTCCCCCAGCGGCGCCTCATGGAGTTCCTCCTTGACCTCGTCGCGCGACCTGGAAACACGATAGAAAGCTGTCATGTAGAAATCCGGCTTCCACCCCTGCTCTTCGGCGTGGTGGATGACCGCGGGGTTGTGGGTGGACAGGCCCCCCATCACCCCCAAGTCCTGGACCCGTTTGACAAAGTCATGCGCTTTCTCCGCCTGTCCATCGCGCCAAAGGCTGTCGGTGACGACGCCGTGATGCACCACCGCGATCGGTTTATGGCGCTGGATGACCTCTTTCAAGGCGTTGGCGTCTTCCAGGTGCGGATGCGAAGCCAGAAAAATCCATTGGATGTCGTGTCCGCGGGCGCGCAGGCCTTCCAATGTTTTGTCCGCTTTTTCGCTGGCCGAGGATTGCCAGGTATTGATGCCCAGGGACAGGCAGCGTTCGAGCACTTTTCCCATGTTGTCAATCGTATAATAGTCTGTCATGAGATGGCTGAGAAGCCCGCTCACATGCGAATAGCCCAGCATCGGGTTGGAGCCAACAATCAAGCGGCTCACCTGGTGGGAGCCGAGTTGAATCATCGGCATTTGAGGCGCGAGGCTCGAATCCAATGCCAACGCCTCCGTCCCAGCCGCAGCCAGACTGACGCCCGCGATGGTTTGCCGCAGAAACTCACGGCGGTTGTAATTTTCGGGAAGGTTTTCATTTTGTTCCGCGTTCATACGACTTTCCAGGTAATGCCCCACCCTATTCTTTTCAAAGATTCATTTCAAGCGCGTAAAACTAATTCGGGACACCGGCTGCTAATGGGCCGCGTCCGGATGGGGAGAATAGCCTTGCCAGACCCATTCGAGCGCTTCCGGGAGCGTTTGATTTTTGGCCGCGCGATCCACGTGCCCCGCATTGAGAGCATAAACGTATTGGTAATGGCAGCCTTTTGCCCTTAACACCGCCGCCATCCGATTGTTGGCCGCGACCCAGTCATGCATATTGTCACGCATGACGTTCGGATTCAGCAGATCGCGGTCGCCCACTTCCATCCAGAGCCGGATGGGCTTTGGGTCGCTTTGCGGAATAAGTTTCTCGTGAAAATCCCAGGCGCCGCCGGGTGTTTCCGGGTTGAACGGCCACTGTTGATTGACAAACGTCCCGGAATAAGTGATGACCCGGTGATACCATTCCGGATGGTACCACGCCATCGCGAGGGCGGCCGAACCGCCGGAACTTCCGCCCATCACCGCTCGTCCCTCCGGGTCTTTGGTCAACTTGAGCTCGCACGTTTTTTCCACCAGGGGGAGCACTTCCGCCTCGATGAACTCGGCGAATTTTCCGGACATGGTGTCATATTCCAGGCCGCGCTCGCTCCCCTGGGCATCGCCGCCGCCATTGGCGATCATGATGGCGAGCATCGCGGGCAGGCGATGCTGGGCGATCATATTGTCTAATATATGCGGCAAACTCATGTCCGGGCTGCCCAGGCCCGGCCCGTCGTGCGTGACAATAAACGGCGCGACTGTCCCGGGCACATATTGGCTGGGAACATAGACCGTCACGGTGCGGGTGTACGGCGCCGGATGGATCTCCACAATGAGCGTTTTCGGATTGTTCGGGTCCACGGCGCCGAATGCCTTTCGAGCGATGCCGGGATAAAACTTGCTCTCGGCTGAATCCATGCTGAATTGCCGCACCCTGCCCTGCGGCACGCCCGCGACCACGCCTAACTCGGGCACCCGCGCATAGACTGGCCCGATGAGAAAATTGCCATCAACGTTATCCGGCGGATTCATCCCGGGCGCCGCATTCGTCGGATTATTCGCCGCGTCTTGAGCCGAAGGGGCTCTGTTCCGCGCGGCTTTGGCCTGTTCCGCGGCATTCGGCCCTGCCGCGATGAGGGCGGGCGTCCCCGGTGCGGTCGGCAGCCGGGTTGGCGGCCCCGCGCCGTGGGCCGCGGCGGCCAAAACCACCGCCGCCAAACCCCAATAGCCGTCGGAGATTCCCAAAAAGGAGGTCGGTCGCTTCTTCATGCGCAAATCAGGTTACAGCCATTGACAACAAAAGGCCAACCGAAAGGGCTGGAACCGGGCAACTGGCCTTGATAATGGAGGAGTTAGAGTGTCTGACACCAGGCGCGCATCGTGGGCGGCTCGCTACTTTGGCAAACCGGATGCCGGATCGATTCCTTGTCGCCGGCCCCTCGCTTTCCAGCTTGAGCATCACCCCTCAAAGCGTTAATTTAGGACAATGAAGAAATGGATTGTCGCCGACCCTGATCACTTGGGTGGAAGCCCGCGTGTCCGTGACACCCGCATTTCATTAGCGCTTATCTTGGAGTCGCTAGCCGCAGGCATGTCGGTCCCGGAGATTGTTGACGCTTATCCAAGTCTCACCACCGAGTCCGTCTGTGGTGCGTTAAAGGAACTCGCGCAGCAGAAGGAATTGCAACCGGCGTGAGAATCCTGCTGGACGAGAATTTGCCGGCAAAGCTTGTCACGGCCCTCCGGGCCGAAGGCCACGAAGTGCAATCGGTGGTGACGTTGCGGATGCAGGGTTTGGGCAACGGCAAACTCTACCAATTTGCCGCACAACAATTCGACATTTGTTTCACGCGCGACTTTGGTTTCGCCAACAACGTCCGCCAGGAGCAGACCGGGCAGAGCCCCGCTCGGTTTAGGCTGCTCCGCGTGACTTTAACACAAAAACCGCAAGATCAGTATGTAGTAGATTTTATCTCAGCCTTCCGCACAAACGGGGTCTCGGATTACCAAAATGGCGACGATTGGCCATAAGCTTTGATTCCGCGAACGGCTGATCTTGCTGCGTCCAAATGCGTGCCATTCGTGCCATCAGTGGTTCGCTGCCAAAGTTGTGCGCCAGTCTTTTCTTCGTTCCCTTGACTCCCGTCCCTGCCCTTCGGCAGCCCGGCGCGGACCGCAAAAAATGGCCAGTCGCAATTCTCCCCAAAAAAAGTTCTTGCCCTTGGCGGAGAAATGGACATTATCGCGACGTAAATTGCACAACACAAAAATCGTCCATCCGCATGGCACACATTTATAATAACATCGTCGAAACGGTCGGACATACGCCTCTGGTCCGTCTGAACCGGGTTACGCAAGGAGTCGATGCGACAGTCCTGCTGAAGTGCGAGTTTTTCAACCCTCTCGGCAGCGTCAAGGACCGCATCGGCATGGCCATGATCGAGGATGCGGAGAAGCGCGGCGTGGTTAGAAAGGAAACGGTCATCATCGAGCCCACCAGTGGCAACACCGGCATTGCCCTGGCATTTGTGGCCGCGGCCAAGGGCTATAAGCTCATTTTAACGATGCCCGATACGATGTCGCTGGAACGGCGCACTTTGCTGGCCATGCTGGGCGCGAAATTGGTCCTCACCCCCGGCGCTGAAGGAATGAGAGGGGCCATCGCGCGTGCTGAGCAACTGGCCCGCGAAACGCCGCATTCTTGGATTCCACAGCAATTCGACAATCCTGCCAACCCTGAAATCCACCGCAAGACCACCGCGGAAGAAATTTGGAACGACACCGATGGCAAGGTGGATATTCTGGTGTCAGCCGTTGGCACAGGCGGAACCATCACTGGCTGTTTTGAGGCGATCAAACCGCGCAAGCCTTCCTTCCAGGCCATCGCGGTCGAACCGAAGGATTCGCCGGTCATCTCCCAATCGCTCGCCGGCCAGCCGCTCAAACCCGGCCCCCACAAAATCCAGGGAACCGGCGCCGGCTTTATCCCAAAGAATTTGCATTTGAAGGACAGTCATGGGAACCCGCAGATTGTGGAATGCGTGCAGGTCACCAACGATGACTCTTTCGCCATGGCCCGGAGGCTGGCGAAGGAAGAGGGATTGCTGGTCGGCATTTCCACCGGCGCCAACGTCGTCGCAGCCTTGCAGGTGGCGGCACGGCCGGAAAACAAAGGTAAGATGATTGTCACGGTCGCCTGCTCGACTGGGGAACGTTATTTGAGCACCCCGCTGGCGGCCGAAGCAAGGGCGGAAGTTGGGGGTTAAAAAAAGAAGTTGCATTAATTGGGTTTTAGCCCGATTGTGCAGGTGTTGAAGGTCTGACCGGGTGAGCGCCGGATAAAAATCTGGCAGAGCGGCACTTCGGTCCTCCAAAAATTCCAAGGCCAAGCACAGGCGATTTTCGGGGCAGATTCAGGTAGGCCTCAGCACATTACATTTGATATACTATGAGTACAGCGCCCAGCGCCACAGCCACCGCCACCGCCAATAATTACGGGGCAGGCTTTCTTGAAATTTCCGAAAAAGGCTTCGGCTTCCTTCGCACCAAGGAGAACAACTACCACCCCAAACCAAGCGACATCTTTGTCACGCCAGACACCATCAAGCGCAATTTCCTGCGCGAGGGCTGCCTGGTCGCCGGGGAAACCCAGCCGCCGCACCGGGGCAACAGCCCCCAGCTCAAAAGCGTGGACAAGGTCAACGACCAGCCTTTTGACGCCTATACCAAGAACGTGCGCTTCGAAAACCTCACCACGATTGATCCGATTGAAAAGATCAACCTGGAGACCGCGCCGGATTTGCTGGAAACGCGCATCATTGATTTGGTCACGCCCATCGGCAAAGGCACCCGCGGGTTAATCGTCGCCCCGCCGCGCACCGGCAAGACGACCATCCTCAAACAGATCGCCAATGCCGTCTCCGCCAATCATCCGGAAGTCTATGTCCTGGTCCTTTTGATTGACGAACGCCCGGAAGAAGTGACCGATTTTCAGCGCTCCGTCAAGGCCGAGGTCGTCGCCTCCTCCAATGACCAGGACCTCGAGACGCACGTTCGCCTTTCCCGCTTTACCATCGAACGCTGCCGCCGCATGGTCGAAAGCGGGCGCGACGTTTTTGTCTTGCTCGATTCCATCACCCGTGTGGCTCGTGCTTACAACAGCGTGCATGGCGGCAGCGGACGCACCATGACGGGCGGCGTGGATGCCCGCGCCCTGGAGATTCCGCGGAAAATGTTCGCCTCCGCTCGCAAAATTGAAGAGGGCGGCTCGCTCACCATCATTGCCACGGCGCTGGTGGACACGGGCTCGCGCATGGACGAACTGATTTTCCAGGAATTCAAAGGCACCGGCAACATGGAACTGATCCTCGAACGCAAGCTGGCGGACCGCAGGCTCTTCCCGGCCCTGGACATTCCCAAGAGCGGCACGCGCAAGGAAGAAAAACTTTTCCCACCCAAGAACATGGAAGCCATTCGCAAGCTGCGCCGCATGATGGTCGATCTCAATCCCATCGAAGCCATGGAAACGTTGCTGGCAGCGCTGAAAAAGCACAAGACGAACGAAGAGTTGCTGTCCAAGATCACCTAGCTCCTGCTTTCCGAGCAAGCGTTCGCGGGTGTGAAAGCCAACCCTGAAAAAACGCTGCATTCCCGTCCGCCGCTGGAGCGGATGTTGCGAATTCATCAAGCCCTGCAAGCGGGCCACTTTCCCAACGCGGTCACCCTCGCCGCCCGCCTCGAAGTCAGTACGAAATCCGTTCACCGCGATCTCGAATTCATGCGCGACCGGCTGGAATTGCCCCTGGCCTACAACCCCGCGCATAAAGGCTATCATTATACCCAGGAGGTGGGAAATTTCCCAACCCTGCAAATCACCGAAGGGGAGATGTTCGCCCTCCTCGTGGCGGAAAAAGCCTTGCAGCAATATCGCGGAACGGCCTTTGAGCGGCCCCTGATCAGCGCCTTCAGAAAAATGGCCGCGTCCCTGCCCGACACCGTTTCCCTCAACATTGCGGACTGGGAGCAAACCATTTCCTTTCGCACGCGGGCGGAGCCGATTGTCAAGCTGGAGACGTTCGATCTCCTGGCCAAGGCGGCGGCCCAGCGCAAACAATTGCAGTTGACGTACCGCAAACCCGGCCAGCGGGCCACGGAATTGCGCGTGGTCGATCCCTACCACCTGGCCAACATCAACGGCGAATGGTTCCTCTTTGCCTGGTGCCATTTGCGGCAAGACATCCGCACCTTCGTCCCGGCGCGCATCCTCGCGGCCGAACCCACCGGCAAGACCTTCGCCCGGCCGCACAAGTTTTCCCTCGAAAAACGCTTGCGCGACAGCTTCGGCGTGCAATCGGGCCAGGGGAATTTCGACGTCGTCCTGCGTTTCAACGAATTGGCGGCGGACTATATCCGGGAGAAGAAGTGGCACGAATCGCAGGAACTCAAAGAGTTGCCCGATGGCGGAGTGGAGTTGCGCCTGAAACTCTCCAGCCTGGCCGAGGTGGAACGGTGGGTATTAGGCTGGGCGGGCAATGCCATCGTCCTCCAACCGCCCGAACTGGCGCAGAGCGTGGCGCTGGCCGCGCGCAAAATCTCGCAGAGCGTCCCGCCGCCATAATCTCCAGCGGCAACGCCCTCCCCAACCCGGTAGGGCGGCTCTGGGCGGCTCTGCCCGCGCCGCCCGCAATTCGACAGGGTTCGGAGACGGGGAAATCCACCCGGGTCCGCGGGCGTCCCAGGCAGAGTTTTCTCTCTGATCGGTTTAACTATTCAGGTCAATCAGCAAACTTATCGCTAATGCTTTGGATAAACCGAGCAACTTCTTTTTTCCGGTGGTGTTTCCTCCCGAAAGAGATTAAAATTTGCAGCGGTATGAACATCAAGCGAGCAGGAATCATTCTTGGATGCGTTCTTCTCGCCGGGCCCCGGCCGGCTTCGGCCTTGCCGGTAGATTCCACCAATCCGTACGCGGTCATTTCCGAGCGCAACGTTTTCCATTTGAATCCCATTCCTCCTCCGCCGCCGCCAGAACCATCGAAGGCCGATTTGCCGGTGATCAAGCTTTCGGGCTTTTTCAAGGTTGGCAAAAAGACGCGCGCCTTGTTCTCGTCGGCCCCCGCGAAAAAGGACGAAACATGGACTTATTTTAACCTGGCTGAAGGCGAAAAGGAGGGCGTGCTGGAAGTGGTAAGAATTGACGAAGCGGACGGCAAGGTGGATGTCCTCAACACCGGCACGCCTGCCACGCTGACTCTCAAGGAAGATGTAATTGCGGCTTCGCCAGGCGCACCCGGAAAGCAAGGCCCAGTGAGATACGGACTTCCCGTTCCCGGCATGCCGCGCCGCTCTTTCCCCACGCCAGGCGCGGGCATGACGCGTGCCGGATGGCCAGGCGGAGGCCCGACCTCCACGCCGATGCGCCCGCGCCGCACACCCGTGCCGCAATAAACTCCGCCGACAATTGCCGCCGGGCGTTGAGCATGGAGAGAATCGGCAAAAATAAACTGGTTTAAGCTTGCGCCGCAATGGGAGCGCCCGTAAGGTGCCAAAGTATTTCGGATCGCGGGGTGGAGCAGCCTGGTAGCTCGTCAGGCTCATAACCTGAAGGTCGTAGGTTCAAATCCTACCCCCGCAACCAATTTAAAAACCTCTGAAACCCCTGTAAAAATGGGTTTTTTTGCATGTTTGAAGGCCTCTTTTTCGCATTTTTTTGCCGCCCCGAAAAAGCCGGAAAAACGGAGAAAAAGTGATACCCAGGTGATACAAAGTGATACACCAATCTGGGTGAAATCAAATTGGGCAACCCACCCCCTGCCGGGGATTCCGGACTCCGGCCGTAGTCAATGCACTTCATCTCGAAGCTGGCGGAGGTTTCCACCGGTTCAAAAACCTGGTTCCATGGAGCCCTGCGGGGCTATCACTCAGCGGAAATAGCGCCTTCCCTTGACCATTTTGATACCCGCGTGACGAGATTGGCTGGTTTGATTGCAGATCTGCTTTGCTCTGCCTTCACCAAACCCGGCGCACTCGCCCGCGCCTCTCTTCAGATCGTCCCTCGGGGCCTGACCGCCTCGCCGTTTCGCTTGGCGGAAGCACGATCTTCTTCGGCAATCAATCGAAGGATGTATTTCGGCGTCAGCTTGAGCAAGTGTTTGGCCTCCGTGAGCGAGGCTGGTGCGATGTAGTTTGTTCGTGAAACTTGGACGGTGTTGCCCAAATTCTTCGCGACGACTTTAAAATCTCCCTGGAGGGCGTAGTCAAAAGACGCGTTCGTGTGGCGCAGTGCATCATGTGGCCATACTTCGTCCAATCCCGCCTCTTCGGCCAGTTCCTGGCGCCACTGTTCGTATGTATCAGTGCTATAGCCCCGGATAATCGGACCTTTTTCCTTGATCCCAAAGAATATCAGCCACTGCCGGAGGATCGGCGGGATACTAACCCAGCGATATTGATGTGTTTTGCCAGCCCTTCCTGGAATGTTGATTCGTTTTTCCTTGAGGGACACCTTCTGCCATCCTGTTCGGGCGACTTCAGCGGGACGTGCTCCGGTGAAAAGTTCAATGACCACGGCAGGCAAAGCCGGTGACTTAGTTCTTACGCCCGTTTTCAACAATAATTCGCATTGCGAAGCGGCAAAGCGTTCCGGCTCGGCCTGGTCGATTTTCGGCAGTTCGACTCCAATCGTTGGGTTGTCCTTTATTAGCCCCAGCTTGATGGCATGGTCGAAAATCAGTTTTACAGTGCCCATGATGTTCTTCTTTGTCTTCGGTTCCAGCTTGAGCTTGCGGATCCACAACTGGAGATCATTCCGAGGGATTTGCGTGATCAGGATATTGCCAAATTTCTTGGTGAAAACGCCCGCTTCGTACCGCACCGTGGGCAAGGTCTTGTCGCGGAATGCTCCGTTGAGATTGCGGGTCATCAAATAGTGGCGGGCAACTACTTTGGCCTTCCGCGGCTTCTTTGCCGGGCTGGCCTCCTCTTCCTTGACGAACTGTTGGACTGCGGTGAGCAGTTTCTGGCAATCGCCGTTGACCATGCCAAGCACCAGTCGGAAAGTGGCGAATTCGGCGTCAGTGAAACTCCCGTTGCCCTTGGCAAATTCCTCCAGCCGTTTTTGGGCAGTCGTAATGAACCCTTGAACCTCTTCCTTGGATGAGAACAGTCTCCTCTTGCCTGGCTTGCATTTGAGCACGGGTGCCCAGTCCCGCCCCACAATGATCCGCCAGCGTCGCTTGCCGCGATGGTGGATCTCGTGGGCTTTGAGGGGAACAAGCATGGTTTTGAAAGGATTCGGGATGGGTTCGGCTAAGGCGGGTTGGGGCTCTGAAGATGACCGCCTCTGAGGTGGTGGACGCTGCCCCCGTCCAAGGCAGTCCTTAAATTCATCCGGCATTTCACCTGCGCGGAGCCGGTTCAAGGCCGCTAGCACTGCTTCAGGGAGATATTTCGGCCGCCCTTGGATTAAGTCTGGCGCGAGCCAGCCTGGCGTCCGTGTAATCCGAAATGCCATCGCCGGCCCGAACAGGTCGGCGCTCTGCAAGTCCTTGTAATTGAATAACTCCCGTGGGTGCCGTTGGTTGAAGGTGGCCAACGTAAGCGGGCAAACCCGCGGTTTTTCGGCGTCTTTCGCGCCAATCCGCGGTTTTCCGTTTACGTTCGGTGCATGTTTTTGCACCTCTTCATTTTCTCAGATGATTGAATCTCGCCTGGCTTGTTGGCCCAAATTTAATGAAATAAATTTCCTTGGAATTCGGCTGGAGCCGCCAAAACCATGTTATTATGATTTGTTTTGGGTTGAAACACGGTCGCTTTCGGCGGGGAGGCCAGCCAGCGAGTGGCGGGTGAAGGGATCGAACCCTCCAATTATAGCACCTATCATCCATAAGATATTGCGTGCAAATTACTTGTAAAATGACCCCTTCGGCCAGTTTAAGCCATTTCAGGCCATTTCAGGATGCTGTTGTTGTTACTATTTGTTACTATTTATTGCGGCCGCGTGGTTCGGATACGGATCTCGTGGCAGGTATGCGTTGCCAATTGAAAAAGTTTGTCACGCATGGCTTGGCGGCGACAGTTACCCGGCTGCGGTTCTGAAAGACTCGGCTTAAATCGCGGGGTATTCCCGGATGATCTGGCCGTCAAGCTCGATGCCCGTCTCTGGCAAACGCCCGGTGGACTGCTTGTAGAAGAATGGAACATGGGCAGCCTTGCCCTTGTCACGCATCGCCCGCGCCCATTCGATCTTCATTGGCCGGAAATCCGGTCCCGATTCGCCCCCAAAAATAACCCAATGGACCCCAGTCAAATCCAGCGCATCGAGCGGGCCCAAGGCCGGCTCATAGGAAATGAAGCGCACCTTGGCGGGAATCTTGCGCAAATCGTCTGCCCGCCACAGCCCCTTTTCCTCAGAAATGCTTACCCCCAGCCAAACATTCGGATAACCGCTGCCCCAATCCGACGGCAGCGAGCCGGCGATCCGGTCGGCGCGCTTGGTCAGGATCTGGAAGTGCAGGTTTGGGCAATTCTTCACCAACTGCCACGCCTCCGGGCGCCAACCGTCCGCATCCTTATGAAACCAGTCGCTCCACGAGCATGTGCAAACCCGCTCAAGGCGTCCTTTGGCCTGGGCGTTGCGTTGCCACTTGCGAGGATCGCCCCAGGTCTTGGTTCGCACCACCACACTGGGATCAAGCCCATACCGGCCCTGCGCGGAAAACATGTAACAGTATTTGCAGCCTGGATCGACCTTCGTGCAACCGCGCCACGGATTCCAGGTTCGTTCGGTCCATGCAATGTTTGTATTTTCGCCCATAGTCAAAAAAGACAAAAGACCTTTAAGGGGATTACGCTCGGTTCGCGCGCCAACGGCCTTCTTCGTTTCGCCTGCGCTGTTCCTCTTGCCGTTGCTCTTGGCCCCAGCGCTCCTCTTCAAGGCGCCGCCTCGCTTCCTCCTGTGTCGATCTTGGCTTTCAATGCGTTGCCGTTCCTGACGGTGCTGGTACTCCGCTTCCTCGGCTTCCTGTTGTGCTCGCCATGCTTCGTTACGTGCTTGCTGTACCGCCCACGCTTGCTCACCTCGCGCGCGTGCGCGTGCTCGCCTTGCTTGCTCTCCGTGGTAGGTGCGATCCGCATCGCAGGTGTCGCCCCACGCCAAACGCATGTTGTGTTCCTCAATTCGCTTCTCCATTTCTAACTGACTCATATTGTTTTGTCCTTTCTTGTTTTGCTCTGCTCAAGAGATCATATGACTTCCTTCGAGGCGAGCGAGGCGGGGCGACGTGGTGGAACCACGGCCTCGCGCGCCTTTTCCCCGTTTTCCATCTTCCTGGGGCTTGAGTGGGCGGCTCACTTGGCAGGAATTCCAAGTCTCCCGAATCTCCAAGATAACCTTGGTTTCCCATGCACTTATGCACTATGCACTTTGGGCGGCTTCTGGTGGGGAATGTCCGGGATCTTGGCAATCGTCAGTGTGATTTCACGGTTGGGCAGAGGCGTCTGCGGCAGTAGAACCTGCTGCCGGCCGGAGATTCCTCTTCTTCGGCGCTCCTGCGTTTGCCGGCGCTGGCGGGTCTGGGAACGGCGGCAATTGGAGAGGCTTGCGCAGCAGTCTACTTTGGATATTGCCGAGCGCTTCGATCAACAGGTTCGCTTGGAATTCGTTCAAATTCGGCACGCGCCCCAGGAACGCGGACCAGCCAGTGCGGTGCGCCGGCATCTGGGATTATGGGGGGGACTCGAGAGGTCGGTTCAGCTGCGCTGCCCAAGTCCTCCATGCGTTACCGCGACCCGACCGCGCAGACGAGTCGTACGGAATTAGGCAGGTCCAATGTTGGTTGGCTGCTCATCGGCTACGGCGGGGTCGACACATCCGTTTCCAGGAGTGGTCACGCGACGAGTCAGCCCGGAAGGGACTTGCATTGGATCTCGCAAATGTCCTTGCCGTCCAGACCTCCGGGAGCTAGCAGCCTGTCGGACTTTGGGCGAAGAATTTTTGAAATGATTTGAACAAGACGGGGGGCCGGGCAGTCAGTCATATCAAATATATGGCCGCGCGCTTCGTCAACATCGATTACGACACCCCGCTG